>CALYTD010000049.1 GCA_945486445.1 uncultured Prevotellaceae bacterium | reverse complement strand
ACTGTGCGAGGCCCATGCTGATCGACAAGTCCTTCCCAACTCGTCGAGAAGCAGAAGAAGGCCTGAACCCCCTCCGATCCGTTTCTCTGGGCAGCGGAATGTATTGCTACTCCACGGAGAAAAACCATGTGTTTGGCTCACTAACGAGCCATATACAATGCCGAAACAAGCAAAAGAAGGAACTACGAATTCACTAAAAAACTATACAACCACCATGGAAGGAAAACATTATTTGGTGCCAGAAGACTATATGGCAGACCCCTCAGTACACGTATGGAACGACAAACTCTATATCTATCCCTCACACGACAGGGAGTCAGGAATAGCAGAAAACGACAACGGTGACCACTTTGACATGAACGATTACCACGTCTTCTCCACCGATGACATAGAGGCCGTGGCACGTGGTGAGGCTTCTCTTGAGGACCACGGCGTCATACTGCGTGTCAGTGACATACCCTGGGCAGGACGACAACTATGGGACTGCGACGTTCAGGAGAAGGACGGAAAGTATTACCTCTACTTCCCTCTGAAGGACAGAAACGACATTTTCCGCTTCGGCGTGGCCGTAAGTGACCGTCCCGAAGGGCCCTTCACACCGCAGCCAGACCCTATGCGCGGTTCATACTCCATTGACGTGGCCGTGTTGAAGGACGACGCACCGGCCGATGGCAGCGGCAAACCAGCATATTATTTCTACTTTGGCGGTATCTGGGGCGGTCAGTTGCAACGTTACAAGGACAATAAGGCCTTGGAGGCAGCGCATCTTCCTGAGGGCGAAGAGCCCGCATTGCCCTCACGCGTGGCACGTCTGTCAGACGATATGTTGCAGTTTGCCGAAGAGCCACAGCCCGTGCTGGTGGTTGACGACAACGGCGAGCCCTTGAAGGCCAACGACCCACACCGCTTCTTTGAGGCAAGTTGGGTACACAAGTACAACGGGAAGTACTATCTCTCATACTCCACCGGTGACACACACCTTATATGTTACGCCATCAGCGACAGCCCCTATGGACCATTCACATACAAAGGCGTGATACTGACACCAGTGAAGGCGGGTTGGACCACGCACCACTGCATCGTGGAGTTCAAAGGGAAATGGTATCTCTTCCATCACGATTCCGTACCGTCAGGCAAGACATGGCTCCGCTCCCTCAAAGTGTGCGAGCTGCATTACAATGCCGACGGAACCATACAGACCATCGAGGGATAACGCCGTGACACGCTCCGCAGACTGCGGGCAGCGGCACGCTGAATGACAATCAGCACCTGATTGCAAAGTAATCAGCACCTAATCATAACACAATCAACACCTGTTCACACCGTAATCAGCACCTGATTACGGTGTTTTTTGTAACCCCTTTGCCTGTGCGACATTTACAACACCCCTTTTCCTGCGCCTAAGTGCCGTTATAAGCGATTTATGTAACAACAGCAAAACACTATGAAACAAATCAGAAAAGCCTTTCAACCCCTTTTTGTTAACTTTGCAGCAGATTAGTGGCTTCTGTGCCGTCTGCTGGCAGGCTGTCGTTGTATCACAATCAGACAAACCTATAACTTCACAACATTAAAAGACTAAAACCTCATGTTCAGACCTAAAAGTCTCCTTACCACCATCATCATCGCAGCCGTAAGCATCATCAATGCCACCGCTGCTGACACCTTCGTGACCTTCGGCAAGGGAGGAATACCCCTCTGTACCGCGGGCGAAAAATTCCAGATAGCAGTTAGTGACAACGACAACGTCGCCGTAAAATTGGCGGCGAAGAACCTCGTTGCCGACTTCAACGCCGTTTGTGACGCAAAGGCCACCATATCATCAGACGCCAAAGGCTGCCGCATTGTGATAGGAACACTCGGCACACCCTTGGTAAACGACATGATAAAGGCCGGCAAGATAAACCCCACGGAACTGAAAGGCAAGAGAGAAAAATACATCATCACCGCCGTTGAGGGGCAGGACAACGTGCTCAGCATAGTCGGCAGCGACCGCCGTGGCACCGTCTATGGCATCTACGAACTGAGCCGCCAGATAGGAGTGTCACCCTGGTATTACTGGATGGACGCACCAGTGAGGAAGCAGCAGAGCCTGTACCTTACCCCCGGACAATATACTGACGGCGAACCAGCAGTGAGATACCGTGGAATATTCCTCAACGACGAAGCCCCGTGCCTCACCTCATGGGTAAAAAACACGTTCGGAACAGGTTACGGCGACCACCGTTTCTATGAGAAAGTCTTTGAACTAATACTGCGTTTGAAGGGTAACTACATCTGGCCGGCGATGTGGGGATGGGCGTTTTATGCCGACGACCCGCTGAACATGAAGACCGCTGACGATATGGGCGTAATGGTAGGCACAAGCCATCACGAGCCAATGAGCCGCTCACAGAAGGAGTGGCACACCAAACCCACCGCACAGGACACACAGGCGAAGAACGGAAAGAAGCAGTATCAGCGCGGTGGTAAGTGGGATTATGCCACCAACAAGGAGAACCTTGACCACTTCTGGCTGGGCGGAGTAGAGCGCAACAAGCACACCGAGGACGTGATAACAATAGGTATGCGCGGTGACGGCGATGAGGCAATGAGCGAAGACCGCAACGTGAAACTGCTGGAGACGGTGGTGAACAACCAGCGAAAACTCATCAGCAAGGCCCACGGCAAGCCCGCAAAGGACGTTCCGCAACTATGGGCACTATATAAAGAGGTGCAAGATTACTATGACGACGGTATGCGCGTGCCAGACGATGTCACCATGCTGCTGTGCGATGACAACTGGGGCAACGTGCGAAGAGTACCCAATGCCAAGGAACGCAAGCGCAAAGGCGGCTGGGGACTGTACTACCACGTGGACTACGTAGGCGCACCACGCAACACAAAACTGCTCAATGTAACACCCACACAGAATATGTGGGAGCAGTTGACACTGGCATACGACTACGGCATTGACCGTCTGTGGATTCTGAACGTAGGCGACCTGAAGCCTATGGAGTACCAGATACAACTCTTCCTCGATATGGCGTGGAACCCGAAAGCGGCGGACTTCCTCGTGGATGACAACAATGTGGCATCGGCACTGACACAACACACAAGGAAATTCTGCGCGCAGCAGTTCGGCGAGGGGCAGGCTGACGAGGCGGCAAGGATACTCAACCTCTGCTGCAAGATGAATGGACGCTGCACGGCGGAGATGCTCGACGCGAAGACATACGACCTCGCCAGCGGAGAATGGCAGCGCGTGGTGGATGAGTATAAGGACCTGGAGATAGCGGCGTTGAGGCAGTATGCCACCCTGCCTTGCGATGCCAAGGACGCGTATTTCCAACTAATCCTCTTCCCGGTGCAACTCATGGCAAACCTGCACCAGATGTACTACGCACAGGCTATGAACCACAGCCTGCACCAAAAAGGCGACTATGCCATGAACACTTGGGCAGACAAGTGCGAGGAGTTCTTCAAAAGAGACGCGCGCCTGATGACACAATATAACAAGGAAATAGCCAACGGAAAGTGGAATGGCATGATGACGCAGAAGCACATAGGCTACACCTCATGGAACGATAACTTCAAAAAGGACATGCTCCCCACGCTGTTCCGCGCGGAGAAGACCGATAACGTGTTCACCGACGGCGGCAAAGGATATATCGCTATGGAGGCGGAGCACTTCCAGAAGAAGACAGACGGCGCCGCAAGCCGCTGGACACTGATACCGCAGATGGGCAGGACACTGGGCGCAATGACGCTGATGCCACAGACGGGAAGCGTGGATGGCGCCGCACTGACATACACCTTCATCGCACCAAAGAACGCAAAAGGAAAAGCAAAGATACACGTTGTGACCAAATCCACGCTCGACTTCCTGAACAAGGGCGGACTGACATACACCGTGACAATGGACGGAGAAGCAAAGGAGACGGTCAACTTCAACTCAAACCTGAACGAGAATCCAGAGAACGTATATAGCATCTACTATCCCACAGTGGCACGACGCGTAGTAGAAAAGACAGTAGAACTGCCGTTAGGCAATGCCGCCGGCGGTGTGCACACGCTGACATTCACGCCCAATGACCCCGGCATAGTGCTGGAAAAGATAGTCATAGACTTCGGCGGATACACCCCGCAGTACCTCTTCGGGGAAGAGAGTCCGAGATTAACGAATAAATAATAGAATAAAAATCATAGTTATGAAACATATTATCTTATCCCTATTGGCAATCATTTGCAGCGCGGCAGCCTTTGCCGACGCACCATTACGCAGACCAATCAACGTGAATCAACCCGCATGGTTCGTGCATATCGACAACTGGAACGATGCCGACCCACAGAAAATCATCGACCTTATACCGGAGGATATCAAGCCATACGTGATATTCAACATATCAATGTCCATCTCACACAATGAAGAAACAGGCGTGTTTGACCGCGTGCCGGACGGTTACAGCACCGCCCGCTCATGGCTTAGAACCTGTGCCGAGAACAACGTCTGGGCCATGGTGCAGTGCGCAAGCGGCGGTTTCAGCCACTTCTCAGAGACAGATCTCCGCTTCTATGAGGAACTCTACCGCGACTATCCCAACTTCGTAGGCTGGAACTATGCCGAGCAATTCTGGGGATTTGACGACAAATTCTCCTGCTCCTTCGACGAAAGACTGACGCACTTCGCCGACCTTATGAAGCTGGCACGTAAGTATGGCGGCTATACCTGCATCAGTTTCTGTGGCAATATATGGAGCCTTGCGCTCAGTCCGCTTGCCATGATGAAGCGTAACGCGGCCTTCGCGGAACAGGCAGCGGCCGCTCCGCAGAACCTGATAATATGTGATAAATACACCATGTCGTCCATGTTCTACGAATATGAGAGCATGAACTTCGGCTCTTTCGTGGCAGGTTACACCACAAACTACGGCATACGCTTCGACCAGTGCGGCTGGAATGCCGAGTTGGAAAGCGAGAAAGACAAGATGCCAGCGGCCGCGGGAGCCGCCCCTGTGCTCAATAACTGGCTGCTGACAGGCGGTACTGTCAACGACGGACCAGAACTAATATGGCAGCAAGACTTCCGAACCGAAGGCACAAAAGCACTCTCTGACGGTTACAGCACAAGGAGTTTCTCACGCTTCCCGCAGTTCGACAACGTCAGCATAGACCTCTATCGCAAGATTCTTGACGGCACAGTGCGTATTCCAACACGTGAGGAAGTGATAGCAAGACATAAGATTGTGCTGGTGAATGACATCAACACGGGCGACAATGAGACCGTATATGGAGCACCGTTGACGCTGTATGACGGGCTATATAATATGAATGACGCCGAGCATCACATGGATCAGAAGAACTGGTTTAAGCGAACCGGACGCTATCCCACCATACCTGTGGTGCCAACACTTGTTGATGGTCTCGCAAACTCCATCAATACGCAGGTGCTTCGCTCCGAATACAGCAGCAGGTGGAGCACGATTGCAAAGAAACAAGCAGAGTTTAACGCTCTGTTCCCAGAGGAATACACGGGTGATGCCTTTGCTGGAAGGGTAGAAAACAGATGGCTTATCTATAATCCTCACAAGTCTGGAAAGACTGCAAAGGCCGTGATTCCGCTGCAATACAATACTTGTAAGGATATAACCCTGACCATGTCACAATACACTGCGTGCCTGATGAACGAGAAGTCAGAGGTTATCAGCCTTTATCTTAACAACTATCGCACTGACGTTACGGCCTTGAAGAACGACACTATCGTTATAACCGGCGCGTCATCACAGCCTACCTACACATGGAAAGACCGCTCCAACCATAGTGCAAGCAATGTTGTTAAGGAGACATGGGCCGACGGTGTGTTCACTATTATCATCGCCCACAATGGTCCTTTGGACTTAGACATCGCCTGCGCAGGTGCTGCCACCGAGAGAAAGGTACCCGTTGCAGACCGTGTATTGACCGTTCCTGAGAAGCCCGCACTGTATGATGGTCCGTTGACCCACGAGTGTGAGGACTTTGATTTCAAGAATACCAGCGGCTACAAGATGGCACCTTACGCCCTGAGTTTGCTGAAAGGCTTCCACGCTTTGGGCTACCATGAGTTCGGAACAAAGAGTAATGCCTTCATTCGCGACACCTTCAACGTGAGCAAGGCGGGCACATACGATGTGACAATACGTTACTCTGCCCCTAACGGCAGGCCGACATTGCGTCTCTATGTGGGTTCAACGTTCAAGCACATCTCACTGCCTAAGACCGCCAATGGCGAGTGGCAAGAATACACTGTACGTAACATGACGTTTGCTGAAGGCAAGAATCAAATG
This sequence comes from uncultured Prevotellaceae bacterium, assembly GCA_945486445.1. GTDB lineage: Bacteria > Bacteroidota > Bacteroidia > Bacteroidales > Bacteroidaceae > Prevotella. The sequence goes on along the minus strand of CALYTD010000049.1, from coordinate 1,097 downwards.
CTTATAAGGGCCTATAACAATAGTTATAACGTATATTTCGACCAGGTAACGGTGACTGATCCTACCTACACTCTGCCCACATCGCTCAATGTTGACAGATATACTCTGTCCTACGGAGCGTACCAGAACGAGCCGAGAGTTGACAGTCTCTATGTCAATGCGCACTGTTTGAAAGGTGCTATAAGCGTTACCACCACCGGTGAGTTCAGTGTTTCAATGAGCAAGGACGGTGAATACGCCTCAGAACTTGCTATTACTCCTGACGAGAACGGCAACATAAACGACTCTATTATATATGTACGCATCAACGGCATTGCTGAGATTGGAACTTACAAGGGTACTGTCAACTTCAATGCCGAGGGCTGCCTGGAGCACGTTACGGAGCTTTCAGGTATAGTAAGTCCACACCCTGTCACCATTACTTACGACTTCACGGATGACAAGGCGGGCACTACCGCCACCACACCTCCCGCTGACGGTGTTGCTATTCCTAAGGGGGGCTTGGCCACTGCGGGTGTTGTAGCATACAAGGGAAGCAATACTTTGAAAGCGTTTTCTGCCTCTGGACGCAACGGCTCTGGTGCGCTTGACCTCACAAAGTTCACTACTAAGGCTACGGATTACAGCGTAACGTGGAAGCAGTACAACGGAACGTCCGACAGTTACAAGGTTGGAATGACGTTAAGAGCAGGTGCTGTGGTAGGAAACTCATCTCAGGGCTACTCTCAGGGCTTCCGTGAAGGCTACGTATTCATTGCCTATACCAATCCCGGCAGTGCCAACACCGAGTTCCGCATATACAAATCTACGGCGAGCACAAACCTCAATATGATGGTAAATCAGTCTGCTTCCGTGCTTCCGGCATCCGGAACACCGATGTGGTACAGGGCTTCCGTAGCGGGATATCCTATTGTTACACTCACCTTTGAGTACTCCACAGACGGCGAAAACTGGCAGTTGGCATCGCAGACGATGGACAGCAACGGTACGTTCAGCAGCGGACGCACTCAGATAGCATGGGGCCTTGCGGCGATGCAGAGTTCCTTCTACCTTGACGACATCACCTTTGACGGTGTCACCTACGATGCTCCTACCTC
>CALYTD010000048.1 GCA_945486445.1 uncultured Prevotellaceae bacterium | reverse complement strand
CGCAGATAAAGGTGGCAGAATACTGGAAGGTGCGTGGCTGTCCGTTGGGGGCAGCGTTGCGTAAGAGGATGAAACGGGCGGGGGTGAAGCCCGCCAGGCCTATCATGTGCGTGTATTCCGAGGAACTGCTTGCTAACAATGGTATAGGCGATGTGACCCGTGAGGGCAACAGCAACGGCACCCTTGCTCACATCACAGCCATCTTCGGCTTCACGCTCGCAGGCCTGTTGATGAAGAATCTAACCGAAAAAACTGAGGAATGACAGTGCGTTCAGAGATAGGTTAAAGGCTCTTCACGCACTGCGCGCCTTGTGATTCCCCCGCTATTACTTTATAACCATGACAAAACCGCCTCTTGGCTGGCATTCTATTATTGACGGACAGTCACCCTTGTATGTCTTTATGCTCCATGAACCGCCCTGCTCCTTACTGTCAGCAAACAACTGTATGCTGGTAGAAGCCTTGATATTGACGGGCAGATTGACGGGTAGTGACATGAGTGAGTCTGTGCCATTGATGCCTGCCACGTACCAGGTATTCCCCCTGCGGCGCGCCATTACGACGCTTTCACCAGGGTAACCGTGGAGCAAACGCGTCTCGTCCCACACCGTGGGCAGTGTGCTTATGAAGCTTTGTACCTCTTGCGGCTGAGCAAGGTAGCTTTCTGGCTTGTCGGCCCAGTGTAGCAATCCTGACTCAAAGAGCACGGGCAACGCCAGTTCGTGGGCGCGAGTAGTGATGTGTGGGTGCTGTGAGTCAGAGAAGGTGCAGGGCGTATAGTCCATGGAACCAATGACATTGCGCGTGAAAGGCAACGTGGTATTATGCGCAGCAGCACGGTTTGTGAGCACGGGCAGGTTGTTATACCACTCCGCTCCATAAACAGCCTCCACGGACATAAGGTTAGGATAGGTCCTCTGCCAGCCACGTGGAATCGTTGCACCGTGGAAGTTTACAAGGAGATGATGACGCGCTGCGCACTCAAGCAGGTCGATACAGTATTTCATTGTCTCCTGTTTGTCACCCGCGAAGAAGTCTATCTTCACGCCAGCCACACCGCTTTTCTCTAACCAAGCAAACTCTTTCTCCCTATTCTCAGGCGTGTTGAGCCGCTCGTGAGGGCCGGGGGCACCGCCTGATTTGGTCCATGCGGTGGAGGAGTTGTACCATAGCAGCACCTTAACACCCCTCTCCTTGGCGTAACGTAGGGCGCCATCAACCGTCCCGCCGCCTGTAATATAGTCCCATTCTGCATCAATAAGCACGTAAGGCAGGCTGAGAGTGACTGCCATGTCGATGTATTTCTTCACTATGCCGTAGTCCTTTGAACCGTGATTGTAGGCCCAGTATATCCATGACACACTGCCGGGGACAATCCAATAGGTGTCTTTCAGACGGCAGGGAGCACTGACATCAGTGACGAGTGTGGACTCTACCACGTTCTCCTTGCTACCCATTATTACCACCCTCCACGGTGATTCCCACTGCCCAGAAGCCTTCTCCGCATTGTGAGCAGGCACTACCCGGTATTCATCGGGCGAGAGGTCGTTGTATAAAGACGACGCACTGTGCTGCCGTTCTATGCCTGCCTCGGTTATAAGTGCCCACACATCACCCTCTGACTGCAACAGGGCAGGGTAGCCCCAATGACGGTTTTGCGTCTCGCCGGTGGTGCTTTGGGGGAAGAATTCCTCGTAGGGCTCTGTCCATTTCTGTATCCATCGCTTCGTTCCCTCCTTTATATTATAGGAGGTTCGCTCACTGAGGACAACGGGATTTCTTAGTTCTGGCAACACATAACGGAAGGCTATGCCGTCGTTGTAAAGCCTTACAACCATTTGTTGACGGCCTCCCAGACTGTCAGTAAACGTGTATGTCACCTCGTTTGCTTTGTTATTACACTGCAATCGTTTGCCGCTGAGCATGGTATAACTGTCGCTGATGGCGCGTTGTGGGCTGGTAGCACACAGTGACAGCCCTCTTCCGCCACCGTCGCTGCTCTCTATTCCGAAGCCGGACAGCGTCAGAACCTGCTCTATCTTCCCTCCTTTACACTTGTAACACAGTGAGAAAGCCGTGAGATTGCTGCCTTTCATGACGGGATTTAGCAGCACATGGCCGTTAGGGGAGGACATGGTTTTTGCAGAAACAGTCATTGTACAGCCTATGACAGCGGACAGAATGAGGAACAATGCGTATAGGCTTGTCTTGTAACTTTTCATTGGTAGTTTACTTTTTTGTGTGAGTTCTGTGCCTGCAAAAGTACAAAATAAAGTTGTATCAGGCTTCTCTTAATGTGTCATATATCTTGCTTTGTGTGCCATTTCATAATGTCCTGTCTGCGGAATACCATATAGTTATAACAAAAACGCTATCCGCCTACTGCGCTGGCAATAGTGATTGTCATAGCAGTAGGCGGATGATTAATGCCATATTTGTAGTCTGGCAGACTGTCATGCCTACCATCCCGTTGAAGTTTTAAGTTGCGTTGTGCGTGTATAAGGTAGGAGATTACAGCGTATTAGTCCGTCTCGAAGTCAAGGCAAGTGCGCTGAACGGTGTACGGTCTCACCTTTGTGTCAGCCACTTCCACATGTGCCGGGTGTACGGCATAGGCCTTTAATGCCTCGAATGAGGTAAGTGTGCTGTCAAGCATCACGTCACAGTTGGAGGTGTCAAGGCGTCCGGAGATGTGTACCTTGATGTCAATCAGGCCGGGAACCTTACCCAATAAATCTTCAAGACCTGCCTTTATGCCAGCCTTTACGGTGTTTTTCTCCTCGTCAGAGAGTTCTGGATTCAGTGTCCAGAGGATTATGTGTTTTACCATTTTCTTGCTTATATGATGTTTGTCAGGTGCTGTTCTTACTGTCTGCACGACCTTTGCACCTGCCGTTCAGCGGTGAAGGGGATTATATTATCAACTCAGTGACAAACACAACGATGCAACATATCGCTGCAACGGGGAACAGTCCCAGTCCGCATATAGCGGCAATTATGCCCATCAGCAGTGCCAATACGCCAGCAAGGGGTGACTGTGTGGCCTCTATAATAGCTGGAAACGTCATTACGGCGAGGGTCACGTAGGGTACATAGTATAGGAAACTGCGGAGGAATCTGTTACGTATTCTGCCGCGTATGAGTATTATCGGGACTACACGTATAAGGTTTGTCACGATAATCATTATCACTATGTATGTCAGTATGCGCATTTATGTTGCCTGATATGGTTTTCTGCATGTCGTAAGACATACGGTGTGGCTTTGCGGTGTGTTTGCCTTTCAGTCTTTAACTGGTTTGCATACGGCCACTACTGAGGATATTATGATTGTCAGCAGTATAGTCCTTGTGCCGCTTGTAAGTTCTGATACCAAAGGCATTACGGCGCAAAGGCCGCTCAGTATAAAGCTAATTGCCACTGATATGCCTACTGCCTTGTCCTTACGTGATGGTGGTATGATGATTGCGAGGAACATACCGTATAGCGCAACGCTCAAGGCTGAGACCACATTGGTAGGCAATACGTCGCCAGCAATGATGCCCGAGGCGGTGCCTGAGGCCCAAAATACTGTGGATATGGTTGCTGCGCCGAAGGTATATGCTGGTACTAACCTGCCGGGATAGGCTATTGAGATGCCGAATATCTCGTCAGTCACGCATAGAGATACCATTATTCTTTTTGCTAATGGCGTGTTATCACTGAACTTTTGTGACAGGGCTGTGCTCATTAACAGGTAGCGCAGGTTGGTAACAAGGCTTATTCCTATTACTTCTGCGTATGCTGCTGATGCTGCTACGAGTGTATATACGCCGTATTCTCCTGCTGATGCTCTGGTAAAGAAGCTGCCGATGAATCCTGCCAGGGCGTTTATTCCTGCGTTGCTGGCAATGATGCCTAGGGAGAAGGCTACGGCATAATATCCCAATGCGATGGGTATTCCATCGCGCACACCGTGAAGGAATATTTTGTTCATTTGTGGTTATTGGGGTCAGGGTGTTGGTTATGGGTTGCGGGTTGTGGGGGCTTGTGCTGTGTTTGCTGCCTCTTTCTTCCGCAACCTGTAACCTTCATCCTGTGTAAGGTTTACAACCTTGCTCGTATGGCCTTTGTTTCTTCTTCGTAACCTGGTTTTTCTAATAGTGCAAACATATTTTTCTTGTATGCTTCTACGCCCGGTTGGTTGAAGGCGTTTACGCCGAGTAGTTGTCCGGAGATGCCACAGGCGAGTTCAAAGAAGTATATTAACTGACCGTAGTTGTATGCGTCGAGTCGCTCGATTGATATGAGTATGTTTGGTACTCCGCCGTCAACGTGTGCGAGACGTGTGCCTAGTTCTGCGTTTTTGTTTACTTCATCGATGCGTTTCCCGGCAAGGAAGTTGAGGCCGTCAAGGTTCTCTGGGTCTGAGGGGAACAGCAGTTTGCTTTCTGGGTTCTCCACAGATATGCAGGTTTCAAATATTGTTCGTTCTCCGTCTTGTATCCATTGTCCCATGGAGTGCAGGTCGGTTGTGAAGTCGCATGATGCTGGGAATATTCCTTTTCCGTCTTTTCCTTCTGATTCTCCGTACAGTTGTTTCCACCATTCTGCGTAATAATGCAGTTTGGGTTGGTAGTTTATGAGTATTTCTATCTTCTTTCCGTTCTGGTATAGTGCGTTTCTTGTTGCGGCATATAGTGCTGCTGGGTTTTCTTCAAAGGGCACGTTTATGTTGCATTGTTGTTCCATTGCCTGTGCTCCTGCTACGAGTTGTTCTATGTCTATGCCTGCGCATGCTATTGGTAGCAGGCCTACTGGCGTCAGTACTGAGAAGCGTCCGCCTACGTTATCGGGTATGATGAATGAGCGATAGCCTTCTTTGTCGGCGCAGGTGCGTGCTGCTCCTTTCTTTGCGTCGGTAACTGCTACGATAAGGTCTTTTGCTTTTTCTTTGCCTACTTGTGCTTCGAGTTGTGTTTTTAGCAGGCGGAATGTCAGTGCGGTTTCTGTTGTTGTGCCTGACTTTGATATGTTTATTATGGCGAATGTCTTGCCTTTCAGGTATTCTGTCAGTTCGTATAGGTAGTCTTCGCCTATGTTATTGCCTGCGAATACTACTGCTGGTGTGCCTTCTTTTTTTACTAACCATGCGAAGGAGTTTTGCAGTCCTTCTATTACTGCCTTTGCTCCGAGGTATGAACCTCCTATGCCTGCTACTACTATTACTTCTGCTTTTGAGCGCAGGTCGGCGGCTACTGCTTTTACTTCGTTTATGAATTCTGGGGTGATTGATGATGGTAGATGCAGCCAACCGAGGAAGTCGTTACCGGGAACGGTACCTTCTTCCAGCCCTTTGCGTGCTTCGTTAACTTTTTCTTTGAGTGCTGTCACGGCGCCAGCGGGTAGGAATTGCTGGGCTTTGCTGATGTCTAATGAAATGCTTTTCATAATTATATGTTTAATAGATTGGTGTGTCTCACGACCGCAAAGTTACAAATATTATTCCGTTCTGCAAAGAAAATCGCGGAAAAGTCATGTGTATGTTTATGAAAAATAACGCAGACATTTGTATATGCAACTACAAGTGTCTGCGTTATTGGTTGTTCTTCTTGTAAGAACAGGTGAATTTATAAGAGGTGTTTTGCTCTTACTTCTTCAGGTTACCGTAGCGGTTCATGAAGCGGTCAACGCGACCTGCTGTATCTACGAGCTTGCTCTTACCGGTGTAGAATGGGTGAGAGGTGCTTGAGATTTCGACCTTTACCACTGGGTAAGTCTCGCCGTTGAACTCTACTGTGTCGTTTGTCTTACAAGTAGATCTGGTGAGGAACATATCGCCGTTGGACATATCCTTGAATACGACGGGGCGATAGTTGTCTGGATGAAGATTCTTTTTCATTTTTAGTTCTTGATGTTTGTTTAATAAAATTCGGGTGCAAAGGTACTGATTTTTGGCGAGACAGCAAAGTATTGGCGCATTAATATAACTCTATGTTAAGTTTTTTTAACTACAAGTTGTTGCTTGCTGCTTTGTGTTTTTGTTCTGCACGGTGTCTGGTCCGTGTTTCTTTCTTTTGTGAAAAGGGCCTGATTACTGTGTGAAAGAGGCCTGATTACATGGTGATTAGGTGCTGATTGCGGTGTAATCAGGCCTCTTTTACTTTTCGGTCAGTGGCGTTGTGTTGTGTGTTGTGTGACTAATCGCCTTGTATGCAGCGGTTTATGTTGCTGCAAATGTATCGTCTTCTTTGTTGAGGAGGGCCTTTGGGTTTAAGTTTGCGGTGCTTCCTCCTGCTGCTGGCACATGTTGTTGTCGTGGCAGTTTCGCGGTGTTATAGGTGGGCTTAGTTGTTTTGTTTACCCCCCCCTCTATGTTTAGGAAGACGGAGAAGCGGCTGCCTTTGCCCTGTTGTGATGCTACGCTGATCTTTCCGCCGAGTCGAATGACGATGGATTTGCATATTGATAGTCCGAGACCGGTGCCTTGTTTGTACTCGTCTTTCTTGTAAAAGCGCACGAATACCATTTTTCTCTCGTCCTCAGACAGTCCTATGCCTGTGTCTTCTACGTATAGTTCCACCTTTCCTTTTTCCATGTCGGTGTTCCAGCCGAGGGTTATTGAGCCCTGGGGGGTGAACTTGCTGGCGTTGGTTAGGAAGTTGCTTATTACCTGTCTTATGCGTGCCTCGTCCACGTTTACTGTCGTGTCGCAGTCTTTCTTGTATATGAAACTCAGGTGACCGGGTACTTGCAGCGTGAAGGTCTGATATACCTTGTCCATAATCTCTGCCACATGGTGTTGCTTTATGTCAAACTCCATCTGGCCGGAGTCTATGCGCGATATGTCAAGTATGTCGTTAACGAGTTTCAGCAGCATGTCGTTGTTGGCGTGAATAGCCTCTATGAACTGTGCTTTATCCTCTTCGCTGTGGTCCATTCCCGGCATGGCGAGCAGGTCAGAGAAGCCTACTATGGCGTTTAGTGGCGTGCGTATCTCGTGGCTCATGTTGGCAAGGAATGACTCTTTCATCTTTGCTTCCTCGGCCAGTCGTCGTGCTTCCACCAGTTCCTGTTCACGTTCTTTAATGTCGTCAATCTTCATTATCATGCCGTACGACCTGAGATAGCGTCCGTTGTCGTCAAGTATTCCCTTGCCACGGATAAGATACCAGTGGTATTCGCCGTTGCCGTAGAAGTCTCCGAGCACTTCGCCAGCGTAGGCTTTGCCCTGATTCACGAGGCTGATACCCGTCCTGTATGCCTCTCTGCTGTCTGGATGAAGCATCATTGTGAAGTCTTCCACGTTGGTGTGGTGCGGCTCTTTCTCATAGTGTAGCCAGAAACTGTCACTCAAATAGATGTCGTTTCCCTCCCTTTCCCATGCGAAGGTGAGGCTGTTTTCCACCGCCATGTTAAACAGGGCGTTTTCTCTTTCCAGGTGTTTCAGCACCTCTTCCCTC
>CALYTD010000047.1 GCA_945486445.1 uncultured Prevotellaceae bacterium | reverse complement strand
GCGTGCATTATCTCCGCTATGCCGGCTTTGTCGTCTGCTCCGAGTAGTGTGGTTCCGTCTGTTACTATGATGTCTTCTCCGATGTGGCACAGCAGTTCTGGGAATTTCTCTGTTGTGCTCCACACGCCTTCTGACAGTTCTATGTCGCTGCCGTTGTAATGTTTTATCACGCGTGCTTTGACGTTTTCTCCTGAGCAGTCGGGTGAAGTGTCATAGTGACTGATAAAACCTATGGTGGGAATAGCCTTGTTCGTGTTTGCTGGAAGTGTGGCATACAGATATCCCTTGCTGTTGAGTATGACATTACAAAGCCCCTCTGCCTCCATCTCTTCTTTCAGATACTCTGCGAAGAGTAGTTGCTTCGGGGTACTCGGCACCGTGGCGGAGTCTTCCGCCGACTGTGTGTCAAACTTTGTATAGCGTATGAATCTGTCTTGTATTGTCAACTTCTTCTGTTTGTTAGTCTTCTTTTTCTTCGGCTATGGCCTCTCTTACCTTTGCTTCAAGTTCCTCACAAAGTTCTGGATTGTCTTTCATTAGTTTGAGCACGGCGTCGCGTCCTTGCGCCAGTTTGGCCTCACCGTATGAGAACCATGAACCGCTTTTCTTCACAATGTTTCTTGTTACGGCCTGGTCAAGTATCTCGCCTGTCTTTGAAATGCCTTGTCCGAACATTATGTCGAACTCGCATTTGCGGAACGGTGGAGCTACTTTGTTCTTCACCACCTTTACTTTTGTCAGGTTGCCCAGCACTTCCTCTCCGTTCTTTATGGGTGTGGATTTACGCACGTCTATACGTACTGAGGCGTAGAATTTCAGTGCGTTACCGCCTGTTGTGGTCTCTGGGTTGCCGAAGGTGATGCCTATTTTCTCGCGCAACTGGTTGATGAAGATGCAGGTTGTTTTTGTCTTTGAGATGGTGGAGGTCAGTTTTCTCAGTGCCTGTGACATCAGTCTTGCTTGCAGTCCTACTTTGTTTTCGCCCATGTCGCCCTCTATTTCGGCTTTTGGGGTGAGCGCTGCTACTGAGTCTATGACTATTATGTCAACCGCAGCACTTGATATTAGTTGGTCTGCTATTTGCAAAGCCTGCTCTCCGTTGTCTGGTTGTGAGATGAGAAGGTTATCCACATCTACTCCGAGGTTTGAGGCATAGAAGCGGTCAAAGGCGTGTTCTGCGTCAATGAATGCTGCTATTCCCCCGAGTTTCTGTGTCTCGGCAATGGCGTGTATGGCAAGGGTTGTCTTACCAGATGATTCTGGGCCGTAGATTTCTATTATGCGTCCTTTGGGGTATCCGCCTACGCCCAGTGCTATGTCGAGGCCGAGTGAGCCTGTGGGTATCACCTCCACGTTCTCCACACTCTCGTCACCGAGTTTCATTATGGCACCTTTTCCAAAGTCTTTTTCTATTTTTGCCATTGCTGCCTGCAATGCTTTCAGTTTTGCTTCTTTCTCCTCCATGAGTGGTTTTGTTGTTTGGTTTTTTAGTTGTTTAGTTATTTGGTTTTTTAGTTATTTGGTTGTTGGCGTATATCTTATAGATTGTCTGGCGGCGTTATATATGGCGTTCTTATAGACTCCACACATAACTAAACCACAAAACGACCAAACCACCAAACAACTATCGAACTACATCTCCAGGTCTTCGCCAAACACTTCGTTCCATGGCAGGCCTTGTTTGTTCAGTTGTTCCATGAACGGGTCTGGGTCAAAGTCCTCTACGTTCCATACGCCGGGCTTTTTCCACAGTCCTTTGAAGAACATCATTGCGCCTATCATGGCTGGTACGCCAGTGGTGTATGATACTCCCTGCATACCTGTTTCTTTGTATGCCTCCTGGTGTTTGCAGTTGTTATATACGTAATATGTCTGCTCTTTGCCGTCTTTTATGCCACGTATGCGACAGCCTATACTTGTCTCGCCGTCGTAGTTCTCGCCGAGGTCCTGCGGATTGGGCAGCACTGCTTTCAGGAATTGCAGCGGTACTATCTTCACCTTCACCGTCTTGCCGGAGCCGTCAGCCAGTGGTGCCTCGTATTCCATTTCGTCTATGCGTGACATTCCGAGGTTCTGTATCACGTCAAGGTATGTCAGGTATTGTTGTCCGAAGGTCATCCAGAAGCGTGCCTGCTTTATTGTCGGGTAGTTCTTCACGAGTGATTCCAGTTCCTCGTGGTGCATGAGGTAACTTTCTCTTGGCCCGATGTTGGGGTAGGTGATGGGTTGGTGTACTGACAGTGGCTCTGTTTCTATCCACTCTCCGTCCTTGTAGTACAGTCCTTTTTGTGTTATTTCGCGTATGTTTATTTCTGGGTTGAAGTTTGTGGCAAACGCCTTGTGGTGGTTACCGGCGTTGCAGTCCACGATGTCGAGGTAGTGTATCTCGTCAAAGTGGTGCTTTGCGGCGTAGGCGGTGTATATGCCTGACACTCCGTGGTCGAATCCGCAGCCGAGTATGGCGGTCAGTCCCGCATCCTCGAAACGCTGCTTGTATGCCCACTGCCATGAGTACTCAAAGTGTGCCTCGTCCTTAGGCTCATAGTTGGCGGTGTCAAGATAGTTCACGCCACAGGCCAGGCAGGCATCCATGATGGTCAGGTCCTGATAGGGCAAGGCAAGGTTCACGCACAGTTCCGGCTTGAAATCGTTGAACAAAGCCTTCAACTGCTCCACGTCGTCAGCATCCACCTGCGCTGTGGAGATGTTCATCTTACTGCCGTGTCCTTTCTCTTTTATGGCTTTGACAATGGCGTCACACTTCTCTTTGCGCCTGCTTGCTATCATGAAATCGGTGAAGATGTCATCGTTCTGCGCAATCTTGTGGGCGGCGACTGTGGCAACGCCACCTGCGCCAATCATTATTACTCTTGACATTTCGGTATGTTGTATTCTGGTTTTTGTATGTGTATCTTGTTTTCTTTCTGCGTGTATCAGTGGTCTTACCTCAGTTTGTTGCTCGCTGAGTCCTGCTTTTCTGCGGCTTTTGTGGCTGCCTCGTTGGCTTTTATTGCGTTCTGCTTACGGTGGAAACTGTATCTTATGCCTGTCTGCATAAGTACCAGTGAGTCGGTGTCCATGAACACAAGGTCCAGTGTGTCAACCACGTTGGGCTTCTTTGTCTCTTCTCCTGGCTTGGGTCTTTCGCCTGATATGAGCAGCAGTCTGCCGTTGGACATATACCACTGTTTGTAGTTTTTGACTTCGGGGTACTGCACTGGCGAGTCGTCTTCCAGCGAGTTTGATCTCATTATCCAGCCTACGGGCTGCGCCTTGTGGTGGCGTTTTAGGGTGAAACCGTATTCGCGTGGCACGAGGTATGTGGCTTTTACCGAGTCGGGCATATTCGCCATCATGCGCCGTTGCATACGTTTGCTCATGTGCTGAAGGTCTTTCATCACGGGCATCACGGGGTAGGTCCACGTGCCTTTCAACTGGTCAAGGTTCACGGCCATGGTCACCTCCGTGCTGTCTTCGCCGTTTAGCAGCACTCCTGTCCAGTCGCCTATCTCCAGTTTGCCTATTATTCGTCCGTTGTGCTTGGCGTCAATGCTGTTTAGTACCATAGGGTCTCCGCTGAAAGGCCATAGCACAATGACGGAGTCTGACGTGCCGTCGCACACGAGACCGTAAATCATAGAGTCGTTCTTTACCACGAATTCTGGCTCTTGCGCTGGTTCTGCAACCTCTGCTGTGGGCTCTGACTTCCTGCATCCCGCCACTGAAAATAGTAGTAGGAGGGAGAAAAATGTGAGTGTTATATACTTGTTTCGCATTTAATATACCGCTGTTTTGGATATATTTGCAAAGGTACTGACTTTTTTGCAAACCGCCAAACTTTTGGGTTCTTTTCTTTGTTTCACGGCGAAATGGTGCAGGGGGTGGGAATGGTGGCAGGGAAACATTGTTTGGCGGACGGTTTTCCTGTCCGTGACTGGCTTTTTTCCTGGTTGGCGACAGGGCCTGCCAGGACAGTGCCACCTGCCTCATGGTGAGTGTTAAAACGCGAGAAACGGAAGTGTTAAAGTTTCTGTAATAAGTGAAGGAATGCGTAAGTTTACTGTGATATACGTTGTGTTTTCCGGTGTTTGTATCGCTATTGCTCTCTAAAAAGGCTGCGTCGGCAAGGGCAAAGGGCGTTGCGGACGCGGTAATCAAGTGCTTTTTGCAGGGTGATTGGCACTTAATCGCATTGTGAAAGCAACCTTTTTACGGCTTTCGCTGCCCAATGCTGTTTTGTTTGAAAGATGTCATTGCGTTTTTGCTACTTTACGTGCGTTATGGGCGCATCGCCTCATTTCTGACAAATCTCTTGGCGAAATGGATTTAACACGGCAGAACGGGTTTTCTCTCCCGTATGCCCTTGTAAAGGCACGCGGAAGTGCTTTTCTTGTGAGGAGGAAGAGTTTTTCTTGTGCCTATGCTTGAAATAATTAGATTTTTTTGTTATCTTTGCAGCGTGTTTATCCGCAATGTGTGAGTGATGCCATGCGGTAGAAAGAAGAAAAGACAAGTGATTATGACTACAACAAACGTTACTCCAAGTGGCAGAATAACCTATCTTGACAATCTTAAAGCCTTTACCATATTCAGTGTGGTATTGGGACACGCCATACAGTATTACGACACCACGGGCATAATGGGCGGGGTGTATGGAGCAATATATTCCTTTCACATGCCTTTGTTTATGGTGATAAGTGGTTTCTTCCTGTCAAAACTCCTTGTAATGCGTATTGACAAGGTCGTTGTGCGTAAGGCAAGGCAATTGTTGTTGCCAGTGCTGTCATTCTCGGTAGTAGCTTATTGCGTGTCGTTGCTTACAGGTTTTGACATTCTCGGAGGGCATACCTTCGGGCAATATCTGCTTGGTGGGGATATGTGGTTTTTGAAATACCTGTTCGCCTGCATTGTGATGGCTTGCGTGAGCAAACTAATTTTCCGCAACACCGTGGTTGCAGCACTCGTTCCTGCGATAGTCTTGATTTCAGTGTCACGTGTAGGTATCTTCAGGATATATCCCTTCCTGTGGCTTGGCTTCTGCCTGAACCATTACGATTACCTTATAAAACGCTGTGTCAAGGTCTTGCTGCCATTGTCATTCCTGCTATTTGTCATATCGTTATTGTTCTGGAATGTGGAGTATGACTATCCGCATTACAGGTGGATAACGGTGAAAGACGGTGTGACGTTTGACTGGCAGGCACTTGCCATAGTGGCATACCGCTTCTGGATAGGGGCGACAGGCAGTCTGTTTTTTATCACCCTGTTCCGGCTTTTGGGCGGTAACACGCATATTACAAAGGTTGTTGGCATAAGGACACTGGGCATATACTGTTTGCAGATATACCTGTTGGAACATCTATCGGACTATCTTCCCAAACCCGATTTTGTGGGCGTTGCCTCGGTGACGTTTGTCATCTTGGTGGCTGTTGTGGAAACTGTTGTGTGCTGTGGAGTGACGATGCTGCTTGAAAGGAACAAGTATCTGGCCTTCTGTTTCCTCGGCAAGAAGCAGGAGAAACGTAAGGATTAGGCATTAACCTGACGGCGTTACATGATAACCTGATAGTATAACGTGATAAGAAATATAAAACAAGGCTGGCGCAACGGGTGTGTTCCCTGTTGCGCCAGCCTTGCTGTTATGGGGCGTTATTTCTTCTCTGACAGTGCCAGAGAGGGTGGGGCAGGGAGTTATCTCCTGCCGAATAGGTCCTTGATACCGTCTATATCGAAGTTGAGAGAGAAGCGGAGGGTCTGGTCAAGGGGGTTGGACTTGGCGGTGGCGATAACGTATCCTGCATCGAGTGAGAAGGCACTCATGCGGAAGCCAGCACCAACGGTGAAGTATTTACGGTTACCCTTGTTCTCTGCCTCATGGTGATAACCGGCTCGAACGCTGAAACGGTCATTGTAAGTGTATTCCGCACCCACGCTCCACTGTATCTCTTCCAGTTCCTCCTTGAAGCCATTAGGTGCGTCGGTGAAGCTTTTGAACATACCAGAGATGCTGCCAGTGTTGTAATATTCGTCTTCAACGCGTGTGTCGTAGTCGGTGCCCTCCTCGCCGTCACGCTTCTTCGGGTATGTGGGTACAAGGAGTTTGTTGGCGTCTGCGGCTATGGTGAACTTGTTATACTCATCAATAGGCACCATCAGTGATGCACCGAGGCGCATGTTGGTGGGTATGAATTCTGAACGGTCGCTACCTCCGAAGGTTATCTTTGAGCCTATGTTGCGCAGGTAGAAACCCAGTCCGAGCTGACATTCACGTTGTCCTATGTTGACATAGTTTTGGTAGTAACAGGCGAGGTCTGCTGCGAACGCTGTGGCGGCAGAGGTCTCCTCCGTTGTGGTGTATGACATATCGGAGAGCAGGAAGCGTACTCCTGCGGCTATGGAGAATTTCTCGCTGAGCATGAGTGAGTATGCAACGTCGAACGACATCTCGTAAGGCTTGATGGTAGTGGATTCTACTGATGATGTATTACCGTCAGCAGGGAAGTTGGTATATACCTCACCAAGTGAGAAATAGTGCATTGATGCTGACACGGCACTGTAGTCTCCGATGCGGTAGTAGCCTGTGATGTTGGCTATGTTCATGTCGTTTACCAGTTGGCGCAGCCACGGTGTGTATCCCATTGTGACACCAGCACGTGAGATACAGAAAGGGTATTTGGCGGGATTCCAATATTGTGACGCCACGTCAGGGTCTGTTGCGGCACCTACTTCGCCCATGGCACCAGCGCGGGCATCAGGTGTTATGGTCTGTGATACGAGTGCAGTATGTACGGGGTTGAAGCTGTCATACCTGTCGTCTTCGGCTGATGCTGTGAGAATAGCGAGGCACAGAGTGATTGTTACTGTCAGTAGTCTTTTCATTATTGTATGTTTTTATTGTGCTATTATGAGTTTTTTTGTCTTTGACACGAAGTCGCTTCCGTCGCAGGAGACGCGCACGCGGTATAGGTAAAGGCCTCGTGCAATGCCGCTTGGGGTCCAGCGGTAAGTGGTAGTAGGGCTTGTCTCAGAGAAGACATCGTCCCATTGGAGTATATCCACAACCCTGCCGGAGGGGTCTATAATGTCTATGTTGATGGTGGCTTGGCTGCCCTGCATATCGTGTGTTACATAGAATGTAGCGACATCAGTGATGGGATTGGGAGCGACGGAGACGTCAGAGACCTCTGGTTGCATACCTTTCACCACGCGGAAGTCAAGTGATACGGTGTTGGAATTACCCAAAAGGTCCCATGCCTTGAATGACAGACTGTGGCTACCGGGTGTCAGGGCGGGGATAACGTAGTATGTCTGACCCGTGGTGTAACTGTTACTGTCAAACAGGAAGTTATTACTCAGGTCGTAAGTCATGGCAGCTTGCTTGTCAATCACCAGTTCCATGTTGTGTCCTATGGATGAACTTGAGGTGTTGATGCCGTCTTTGTCTGATATTTCTGCTACGAAGAAGGGTGTCCGTCCTACTGCGTCGTTGTTGGAGAATGACGGACTGTTGAGGTAGGCATATATGGAAGGACCTACGAGGTCGTTGTTGATGTCTTCCCAACCGCTGGCTATGAAACTGCTACTTTCGCCGTTTGCGGCTATACGCTTGTCTGGGTCTATGGCGTAAACGGTTATCAGACCGGTTCCATTGTCATTGTATATGTCTCGTGGTACCTTGAAAGTGAAGGCGAATTGACCGTTCTTCACATCGCAGGTGCCTTTGAATAGCGTGCTGGGGCGGTC
>CALYTD010000046.1 GCA_945486445.1 uncultured Prevotellaceae bacterium | reverse complement strand
GCTGACCACAATACAGTTGCGCCCCAATCTCAGCACCTCCAGCAGCGATTCACGCTCCATGAACTCCAACGCCTCGTTCAACCAAGACCCATACACCACCGTCAACCCATACACAGGAGCATACGTGGCTGACCCACTTGACGCTGCATCAATGGCGCAACTCAACGAAGCCCTGTATCAATACTCCAAGGAACAGCAGGGTACCGACCCAACAAGGGCGCTCGACTCAATACTCGTAAACAGAAGAGAAAATAACTCTCTCTCATACGGGACAAACACAAACTTCAACATACAAGCCACCATCTCACGACGATTGTCAGACAAAGGACGCAACATCACCGTGCAAGGACGATACGCACACACCAACGGTGACTCCGAAAGCCTGTCAACACAGTTCGTGACACTGTACCGACCAACCACGGAAGACTCACTGTACTATCGCAACAGATATAACGTAACCCCCAGCAATAACAATACATACCGCCTGACAGCAACGTACAGTGAACCCATAGCACTCGCTACCTTCCTGCAACTGCGCTATCAGTACCAGTTCCAGAACCGTAAGAGTGACAGACAAACGTATGACTTCAGCAAATTTGCCAACTTCGGAGACGGTATCATTCCAACCTACCGTAACTTCGCATCATACCTTAACCCCTTTGTAACAGCGGAAAAACCGCTGGAATACTACTACAAAGAAGAACTGAGCAAGTATGTAGAATATGACAACTACATACACGAAGTAGAACTGACCCTGCGCCGCACCACCAACAATTATAACCTCAACTTCGGCGTAATGCTGCAGCCGCAGAGTTCAGAACTACACTACAAACATCTGGGAATTGACATCATAACAAGACGTTCAGTGTGCAACTTCACACCGACATTCGACTTCCGCTACCGTTTCAACAAGCAGAAAAACCTGCGACTTAACTACCGTGGAAGCACCGATCAGCCGTCAATGACCGACCTCATGGACATCACCGACGACACAGACCCGCTGAACATATCCAATGGTAACCCTGAGTTGAAACCATCATTCACCAACAGGTTTTTCCTTGAATACAACAACTATATACAGCACAGGCAGAATGCTATAATGGCATTCATTGACTTCCAGACCACAAGGAACAGCGTGTCCACAATGGTGAAGTATGACCCAAGCACCGGCGGACGTACCACACAGCCAATGAACATAAACGGAAACTGGAACGTGAGGTCTGCATTTATGTACAATACCTCGCTTGACACCGTGGGAGTATGGAGCGCAAACTCATTCACACAGTTGAGTTACAACAACCGAGTAAGTTACGCTTTCCTCAACGAGACAAAGACAACAGACAAGAACTACACCCGCACAACGGGCATATCAGAACGTCTTGGATTCAGTTATCGTAACTCATGGCTTGAGGTAGAACTCAATGGCAACGTGACATACTCCATCAGTCGCAACAAGTTGCAGCCCAATGCCAACCTCGATACGTGGGACTTCAACTACGGTACGGACATCACCGTCAACGCACCCTGGGGCATGAGCTTCTCTACCGGAGCACACATGCAGTCACGCAGAGGATACAGTGATGCGTCAATGAACACCAACGAGTTTGTCTGGAATGCCCAACTGTCACAGAGTTTCCTCAAAGGCAAGCCTCTCACGCTGTCCCTGCAGCTGTATGACATACTGCAACAGAAGAGTTCATTCTCACGTATGATATCAGCAACACAGCGTTCAGACGTGTATTATAACTCAATAAACAATTACGCTATGTTCCATGTCATCTACCGTTTCAATGCCTTTGGCGGCAAGATGGCACGCCAGCAGCGTCGTGAAGGCGGCGATGCACTGCAAGGACCACCGCCGGGTGGCGTCAGAGAACGTGGTGGAGGCGGATTCCAGGGCGGCGGCTTCGGCGGAGGAAGACGATTCTAAACGTGGGTAAGCGCATAGCCTTTGGGGAGGAAGCGCCTGTCACTTTGATTACAAGGGACTATGCTCTGTTCTCTAACAACTCATAACTGATAACTCATAATTGCATGAAATAAGCTGTAAAACGACAATAGGGTGTATCATATAGCATATAACACTGCTTTATGGTACACCCTTTTTCTGTGGTAATATGTAGTAAATGATGTTATGCTAATGCTTCCTTTGCTGTCACGGCAGCCTGCGAAAGCGGCGTTACTTGCGTGTGATATGCAGGAAACGTGTGAGCAATGACAGTGCCGAACGGTTCTGCCGGTCGATGTGTGCTTCAAGTATTCGTGTGGTGGGAGATAGCGGTATGATGTCATAATCAGCTATGGCAGCAGGAATGAGGCAAGAGTTCCCTGCTGGAATCTCCACCGTTTGTTGCTCTCCGGCATATCCTCGCAT
The DNA here is from genome assembly GCA_945486445.1 of uncultured Prevotellaceae bacterium. Lineage (GTDB taxonomy): Bacteria > Bacteroidota > Bacteroidia > Bacteroidales > Bacteroidaceae > Prevotella. The sequence continues at coordinate 5,408 of CALYTD010000046.1, read as the reverse complement.
GGATATTCGGCACCCACCCTTGATACAAACAGATATTATGAACGAGTCATACTTGATGAGGTTGCGGTGGAAAGGCTCGTTGATGTCCATCACCCTCACGTCAAAATAAGGTGTGTCTATAACCTGTGCCGCCCGTTCCGTGGGGTCACCGTAATGTGTTCGGTAGTCTTCTTCCACGTGAAAGTCTATTGCCTCGGCTGCAAGGTCTGTGTGTAACTCTCGCGGTTTACCGTCAAGTCCGGGACGGTTATAGTCATAAATGCGGTATGTCACATCGCTTGACTGCTGTACCTCCGCCAGCATTATGCCTCCACAGATGGCATGTATGCGCCCTGCCGGTATGTAAAACACGTCTCCGGCGTGCACCTCGTGGCGCGCGAGGACCTCGCATATCGTTCCGTCCTCCACCCGCTTGCGGTACTCGTAGGGCGTTATGCTGTCCTTGAATCCTGCATACAGGCAGGCGCCTGGCTCTGCATCGATGATGTACCACATCTCAGTCTTGCCGAATTTACCATGTCGTCGTGCGGCAAGAGCATCATCGGGATGAACCTGTATGCTGAGGTCTTTTCTCGCATCAATGAACTTTACCAGCAGTGGCAGTTTGCCTCCGTACTGTTCATATACCGCTTCGCCCAGCAATTCTGCCCCATATTCCTCCACCACACTGATGAGGTCACGCCCTTTCAGCGGTCCGTTGGCAATGATGCACGGGCTTGATTCCACGGCAGAAACCTCCCAACTCTCGCCGATGGGAGTGTCGGGGGTGATGCCAGTAGGGAGTGTCTGCGCATTAAGTCCTTTGTATGGAATCAAGCGGTTGCCGCCCCATACGATGGTATGCAGGTTTGGTTTGAATAGCAGAGGGTATAACTTCATTATGGTTCTGTCTCTTGTTGTGGCTATGTCTCTATCTGTTTCTGTTGTGAGGCACAGGGGATTGGCGTGTGTCAGTACGCTGGTTCTTTATTGGTTGGCAATAATGGTGTCCTTAACCAATCGCAGATTGTATTCTGTCTTTGCGCCTATTTCTGTGATGTTGGAATTTCTCAGCAGAGAGAAAGAGTATTCTGCATCGTTGCAGAGATAGCGGTATGCGGGGTAACTTGTCTTTATCTGCCATGCTCTCAGTGGCTTTCCGCCAAGGGAAGTTATTTGTTCATTGAGGGTTTTCAGTTCCTCGCAGAGATAATTCGCAGAACCTTCCTTGTAGCCGTATAGCGTTTCACGCAACTGTTTGGCCTCGTCTCTTGTGGGTATTCGCCATCCTGTCAGACTTCCTTCCCTGTATTTTGTTGCCGTTTGTACAACCTTTGAACAACTGCTGGCGCCGTCTGACAATAGTATCCCATTCCACTCATGTAGCGATACGAGCATGGCTTTCTTGTTACCGTCATCTGTTACGGTGGTGATAGCAGTGGCGTGGGCGTCTGATGGGAGCAGGAGCGTGCCGTCAGGGAGTTCTTGTAACGGTATGGTGGGTATGCTTCCGCCGTTGGAATCAGTGTTGTCAGCAGTATTGTCAGAGGTGTCTTTGCTGTCAGAAACAGTGTTTTTGTTTCCTGAGGTGTTAAGGTCGTCGGCATCAATCTTCTCACATGATGTCATTGTGAGTAGTATGGCAAAGAGTGTTGTTATGCAGAAAGAACTTGTCCGCATTGTTAATGATATGCTGTATTATGACACTTTATAAAATTACAGGTTACAGATTATCGGTTGTTCGGGACTTGCTGATAGGTGTTGTACCATGTCCTGATGTCCGAAACCGATAGACTGTAACCTGCTGCTGGCATCCCCTCTGTTACAGGTTTGCCTTTATCTTCTCTATCATCTCCTTGTATTCCTCATCTGAAAGGTAAACTTCTCCTGGGTTCATGCGGAATAGTCCAGGGTAGTCTGGGCCGCCTTTATACTTTGGTGCGAGGTGGAAGTGAAGGTGTGAGAGTGTGTCTGAGAACGCTCCGTAGTTTATTTTCTCAGGGTTGAACGCCCTCTGCATAGCTCGTGTAGTCTGCGCCACGTCGGCCATGAAGTCGTTGCGCTGCTGGTCGTTGAGCTCGTTGAGGTCGTTGACGTGCCCATCGTAGGCTACAAGGCAACGTCCGTGGTAGGTTTGTTCCTTAAAGAGGAAAACACGGGAGACACGCAAGTGCGTTATCTCAATCATAAGATTGTGCAGGGTCTCATTGTTAGTGCAATAGAGACAGTCTTTTGGATCGCTGTACATAGTGTTAGTTTTTTGGTTGTCTGGTTATTTAGTTGTTTGGGGATTGGTTGTTTAGTTGTTTGGGGATTGGTTGTTTAGTTGTTTGGGAGTTGGTTGTTTAGTTGTTTGGGGTTGGTGCTTTGGTGCTTGGGGATTGGTTATTCCCCAACAGTTATTGAAGTGTTTGGGTGGATTGTCGCACTTAACTAAACCACAAAACGACAAAACCACAAAACGACTACACAATCTTTTCAAGTGCTTCTTTCAGTTCCTGTAACTGTGATCTTACGTCAATCAGTTGCTCAAGCACCTTGGTGCTCTTGTCAACACCGTCGCGGTTGGCGCTGATTATCTTCCTTGCGGCAGCGATTTTGAAGCCACGTACCTTTACAAGGTTGTGTATGTAACGCAGTTCCTCAATGTCTTTCTCCGTGTATTGTCTTACGTTATTGGTGGTGGTACGGGGCTTGAGGAATGGAAATTCCGTCTCCCAATAACGGAGAGTGGACTCTGTTAGGGAGAACATCTTGGCTACTTCCTTGATGCTGTAATATGTCTTCAGGTTCTTGTCTATGTTAAGTGCCATAGTAATGTAGCGTTTATTCTGCTTGCAAATGTACGAAAAAGTTTTTATTCTGCAAAGGAAATGCGCGAAAAAAGCCTCCCGATAATTGTCGGAAGGCTTTTTCCTGATGTTGTAACCTGTGGCGGAATCAATATAATCCGAAGGCTCCGAGCAGTAGTATTGCAAGGAGGACAGGGGCTACGTAGCGTAGCATTATGATGTAGAGTGTCTTGCGGCGGAAGGCGTATCCGTTGAGACGCATCTCTCCTATGAGCAAACGCGGCTTGACAATCCAGCCGAAGAGTATGCAGGTGCAGATGGAGACGATAGGCATAAGGATGTTGTTGCTGAGATAATCGAATACATCGAGTATCTGTGCAACAGCCCCGTTAGGCAGCGGAAGCTCAAAGTACCAGTCGTTATAGCCACGGCATACCACGAGGGAAAGGACGAAACCGGAGGCTGCCATGATGAGTACAGCCTTGCGACGTGTCCACTGGAACTTGTCCATCACGCTGATTGTTATGGCTTCAAGGATGGAGACCGCACTGGTGACAGCGGCGAATAGCACCATGATGAAGAAGACAAGACCGAGGATGTCGCCTGCAAAGCCCATGGACTCAAAGACCTTTGGCAGTGCGACGAACATGAGACCGGGGCCTGCTGACATTCCTTCCGTGCCCATAAAGACATACACTGCCGGGATAATCATAAGTCCTGCCAGTATGGCTATGGCGGTATCGCATATCTCTATGCGGTCAACAGCCTTGCCGAGGTTTACTTCTTTCTTCATGTATGAGCCGTATGCCACCATTATACCCATTGCTATGGAGAGGGAATAGAAGAGCTGTCCCATGGCATCGAGCACCACCATGAGGAACTTGCGCAGCGTAAGTCCGTCGAAATTGGGTATGAAATATACCGCCGCTCCTTGCAGACCTGTGCGTGTAACGCCGCTTTCGGTGGTATAGGAGATGGTAAGTGAGTATATGGAAATGCCGATAACAAGAACGACAAGCGAGGGCATGATGATGCGGGAGTATTTCTCTATGCCTTTTTCCACACCTCTATACACTACGTAGAAGCAGGCAAGGGCGAAGATAGTCATAAAGATTATAGGCTCCCAGCGTGCTGATATGAAAGAGCCGAAGTATCCATCGCCACAGAGTTTCTCGTAGTCAAACGTGGCGTATGTGTAGAGATACTTCAGTACCCAGCCGCCTATGACACAGTAATAGGGGTAGATGATGAATGGAACGATGAAGGAGAACATACCGAGGAACTTCCAATCTTTGTGGAAGAAGCCGTATGCTGTCAACGGACCTTGTGCGGAACGACGGCCAATGGCTACCTCTGTGATGAGCAGCGTGAAGCCGAATGTCACGGTAAGGATGATATAAACAAGGAGGAACAGGCCTCCTCCGTCACGTGCGGCGAGGAAAGGGAATCGCCAGATGTTGCCCAGGCCGACGGCACTTCCTGCCGCTGCAAGGACAAAGCCCATGGAACCACTGAATGAGTTACGGTTCTTTTTCATTGTTTTCAGTTTTATTTTTATGGTTATTATTATGCCTTATGGTTATATTTTCTCAGCAAGTCGTTGTATGTTAATGTCTTCACCCACTATCCATAGTATGTCTCCTGCCTCGAACTTATATGTGGGCGAGACTGTGGACAGGGCATTTTCTCTTTCTTCCAGACCTACAAGCATACAGTTGTACTTATCTCTTAGGCCGCTGGTAATTAGTGATTTGCCCATCAGTATGCTGCCTTCTCTTATTGCGAAGCGGCGCAGGTGCATGTCGTGTTGCTCTATTTCCAGGTTGTCTGGCACCTGTTCCTGCTGCAATATGGTGTTGAGCATGGTGAGTTGCTCGTCTGTTCCTATGGCGTGTAGTTTATCTCCGGGGAACAACATGTCGCTGCCTGAGGGTATATGGATATGCTGTCTGCCACGGTGTATGCTACTTATGTGCACTCCGAAACGCTTTGCGAGGTTCAGTTCCGCCAGTGTCTTGCCTGCCCAAAGGGTGTCCTGAGGCACCTCTACCTCGGCTATATGGATGTCACGATCAAGCAAATGCCCCTCAAACAGCGGCCGCCTTTTGCCGGAAGCACGTGCCGCTATCTCCTTGGAACGCAGGTTTTGTATGAACAATCGTTCCAAACGTATGCTGCTGTTCTTCATACTACGGGAGTAGATGATGGCTGATATGGCGGCTATCGCTATGCAGATGATGACGGAGTTGGAGTAGTCCAGCAGGTGATTGCATATATAGAATATGTATATTATGGCGAGTACGCTGCGTGCTATGATGGTGAACACCAGTGGGGCACGGTTGTGTCGGCTGCCTGTCCATAGTGCTTTGAACTCCTCGCTCTTGTTTTTCTTCATCACCATTGCACGCAGGAAGGGTGCTGCAAATAGTATTGTCAGCATGGCGCACAGCGGTTTTGCGATATTTTCGGGCATGATGCTCGTTATGAAGTCCTCGCCAAAGGTCAGCATTATGGATGTGACGGCTATGGTAAGTACGGAGTATATCAGCGTGTTTACCGCCATCTGCGTCAGCAATGGCTTCCAGTTGTTCCCTGAACGGTCAATGTTTGTCGGTGCAATATCTGATATTTTGTTTA
>CALYTD010000045.1 GCA_945486445.1 uncultured Prevotellaceae bacterium | reverse complement strand
GCACGATGCATCAAACTGTCCGGACTACTACCGCTACAACCCTCCGCACTAGCCAAGGGCACGACGGTACTCGCCACTGCCCACATCCTGAGCCAGTTGCAGACACCGGACGGAGCACACCCCAAGGCCTTCAAATACGTGTGTATCACGGCAGGAATACTCATAGCACTGGTGTTCCCGGAGAACTTCTCCACCGCAGCACTGATGGGCGTTGTGGTGTTCATAATGATGATAATAGGACGCGTGCCGATGCGACAAATAGGATATCTGTGTACCGCCGTGGCGGTGGTAGCAGTGGCTGCGGTGATGCTTGTGTTCGTACTCGGAAAATCAAAAGACCAACTTGTGCAAGATAACAAGGCACAGGAACGGCAGTACACGGAGGTGGTGACAAAAGGAACACAGACAGAACAGAAGGCAACACCAAAACGAAAAGGAGTGCTTCACCGCCTGGACCTGTGGAAAGACCGTGTAGAGGACTTCCTCGACAACAAATACGTGGCACCAAAAGAATATGACCTCGACAAGAACGGACAGGTAGGACACGCCAACATAGCAATCTCATCATGCAACATAGTAGGCAAGGGACCAGGCAATTCCGAACAAAGAGACTTCCTGCCGCTGGCCTTTTCAGACTTTATCTACGCCATCATCTTCGAGGAACTCGGTTGGTTTGGCGCAGCGTTCGTGGCCATGCTGTACATCTCGTTGCTATTCCGCACAGGATACATAGCAGGACAATGCGAGAACACCTTTCCCGCTTACCTTGCCATGGGCCTTGCACTAATGATAGTGGTGCAGGCACTCTTCAATATGTGTGTGGCCGTAGGACTCGCCCCGGTGACAGGACAACCACTGCCGTTGATAAGCAAGGGCGGAACGTCCAGCATCATAAACTGCATATACATAGGCGTGATACTCAGCGTAAGTCGAACTGCCAAGAAAAGAAGCGACCGTGCAACGGTAATGGCAAAAGCGCAGAAAGCATGACAAATAACCTAAAAATCATAATACAAAACAAATGGAAGAACCAAGGATAATCATCAGCGGCGGAGGTACGGGGGGACACATCTTCCCCGCAGTCAGCATTGCCAACGCCATAAGGGCAAAGCACCCCGATGCCAAAATACTCTTCGTGGGGGCAGAAGGCAGAATGGAAATGACGCGAGTACCAGAGGCCGGCTATGAAATCAAGGGCCTACCAGTGCGCGGACTGATACGACCACTGTGGAGCCCACGTAACATAAGCGTGATGATTGACTTCCTGAAAAGCAAGCAGATGGTAAAGAGCATCATCAGGGAGTTCCGTCCTCAGGTGGCTGTGGGCGTGGGAGGATACGCCTCAGCACCAACACTCAACGCAGCAGCAGCACTCGGCATACCCTGTATCATACAAGAACAGAACTCGTATGCAGGCGTAACAAACCGCTCGTTGGCAAAAAAAGCAGCCAAGATATGCGTGGCATACGACGGAATGGAACGCTTCTTCCCAGCAGAAAACATCATAAAGACAGGCAATCCCGTAAGGCAGTCGCTGGTGGAAAACACCTTAACCAAGGCAGAAGCCTGTGAGGCTCTGGGACTGAACAAGGACTATCCCACCATTCTTGTAATAGGAGGCTCGCTCGGAGCACGTACCATTAACGATGCAATAGCCAATGGAATAAGTCGCTTTGAGGAGAAAAAAATACAGGTTATATGGCAAACAGGAAGGTATTATGCCGAAGAATGTGAGAGAAAGACAAAGGAAGCAGGAGCCATCATGGTGCGACCGCAGGCCTTTATATCCGACATGGCAACAGCATACAAGGCTGCCGACATCGTAATCAGCCGTGCAGGAGCCTCCAGCATCAGTGAGTTATGTCTGCTGGGAAAGGCTGCCATACTCGTCCCCTCGCCCAATGTGGCAGAAGATCACCAGACGAAGAACGCCTTGGCACTGTCAGAAAAGAACGCCGCCGTGCTCGTTCCGGACACCGCTGCGGGCAAGACGCTCGTGGAAGAGGCCATCGCCCTCGTCTCAGACCCGTCGGCTATAACGGCACTTGAACTGGAAGTCAGCAAACTCGCACTGCGTGATTCCGCTGACATAATAGCCGGAGAGGTACTGAAACTCGCAGGTTTCAAGGCGTGAGCCATTAGTGTTTAACGTAAAAACAAGAAAGATGAAAGCAGTATATTTCGTTGGTGCGGGAGGCATAGGCATGAGTGCCATAGCACGTTATTTCATACATCGGGGCATGGTAGTGGCAGGATACGACAAGACTCCGTCACAACTCACCATGCAACTGGAAAAGGAGGGAATGCTGATACACTACGAAGAAAATGTGGAACTCATACCCGTAGCCTGCCGAAACCCTAAGGATTGCCTCGTAATATATACCCCCGCAATCCCAGAGGAGCACCAGGAGATGCAGTACTTCCGTGCTGCCGGCTTTGAAATCAAGAAGCGGGCGCAGGTGCTTGGGATGCTGACACAGTCTCATAAGGGCCTGTGCGTGGCGGGAACGCATGGAAAAACCACCACATCCACTATGTGTGCGCATATCATGCACCAGTCATCAGCCGACTGTAATGCCTTCCTTGGCGGCATATCCAAGAACTACGGCACCAACTATATACTGTCAGACCACTCCGACTATGTTGTTATTGAGGCTGACGAGTTCGACCGTTCGTTCCACTGGTTGCGTCCATGGATGACGGTTATAACGTCTTCTGACCCCGACCACCTTGACATTTACGGCACGAAAGAGGCTTATCTGGAGTCCTTCCGGCACTATACCACACTGGTACAGCAAGGCGGTGCCATCATAATACACACCGGACTGGAGATGAAAGCCGATGTGCCTGAGGGAGTGCGGACATACACTTACGGCGTGGACAGCGGTGACTTCCATGCAGAGAACATCAAGATAGAGCGTGGAGAGATAACGTTTGACTTCATATCGCCCATTGAAAGCGTCGCAAACATAACCCTTGGGCAGCCTGTTCCTATCAACATAGACAACGGTGTGGGCGCGATGGCGATGGCACAGCTTAATGGTTGCACCGCGGAGGAGTTGCGTTACGGCATGAAAACATACAAGGGAGTTGACCGTCGCTTTGACTTTGCGCTGCGAACAGACCGCCATGTGGTGCTATCTGATTACGCTCACCATCCGAAAGAGATTTACCAGAGTGCCAAGAGTATGCGTGAGGTGTATCATGACCGCCACATCACCGCGATATTCCAGCCACATCTCTATACGAGGACACGCGATTTCTACGCTGATTTTGCTGATGCATTGTCGCAACTTGATGAGGTTATACTCTGTGATATATATCCAGCACGTGAGAAACCCATACCTGGCGTAACGTCACAGCTTATATATGACCGTTTGAAAGACGGCGTGGAGAAGAGTATGATACACAAAGAGGACGTGTTGGACCTTGTAAGGAGTCGAGACTTTGACGTGCTTATCATCCTTGGAGCAGGTGATCTGGATAATTATGTACCTGAAATAGCAAAGATAATTGAAGATAAACATTAATTGGAAGAAGACCTTCCTCGTCATGTTTGACGTGGTATTGGCTGTTTACCTCGTCATGGCTGTCACCTCATGGAACGCTCCATCGAGGGAGGGTGACGTGTGTACGAAAGTTGTTATAGACATAGCAGACGGGAATGTGAATGGTTTTCTCAACTCTGCCGAGGTGAAGAGACTCCTTGAAGAGCGGCATCTTTATCCTTTGTCGGTACGTATGCAAGATGTAAATCCACGCCGTATAGAGCAGGCTCTCAAAGGGATGCCGTTTGTAAAGACGGCACAGTGCTATGCTACTGATGACAACCACGTCTGCATAACCATTACGCAACGTACGCCGATAGTGCGTGTCAAGAGTATTACTGGTGAGGATTACTACATTGATGACAATGGTGGTGTGATGCCAAACTCACAATATACCAGTGACATGATAATCGTTACGGGCAGTGTTACAAGGCCGTATGCCTGCCGTTATGTTTATCTTCTCGCTCAGGAACTGATGTCTGATGACCTTTGGCGCAACCAGATAGAGCAGATAAACATACTGCCAGACAAGACCGTGGAGCTTGTTCCGCGTGTCGGTGACCATGTGGTTAATATCGGAGGTCTTCCTACTGCTTCTACTGATGACAGGCTCCGTGAGGCTATAAGTGCTTTTGTCAAGAAGCAGATGCACCGTCTTGAGCTCTTTTACAGGGAGGGTTTGAAGTATGCGGGGTGGACCAAGTACGACTACATAAGCCTTGAATACGCCAACCAGATAGTCTGCCGTAAGCGGGAACAGCATAATTAGAGAAAACAAAAACAAAGAGGATATAAATATGCCAGCAAAGAATTTCGTCGTAGCCATAGAGTTAGGCTCAACAAAAATCAAGGGTATTGCCGGACAGAAGAAGTCTGATGGCAGTATTGCCGTGCTCGCAATGGTCAGCGAGGACGCCAAGGATTGCATTAGAAACGGTGTTGTCTATAACATCGACAAGACCGTACAGTGTATCACAAACATCGTGCAGAGGCTCAGGGGACAGTTGAAGTCGGGTATAAAGCATGTATATGTAGGTGTGGGCGGACAGTCCATACACTCTGAACGCAATGTGATTGTGCGTGAGATACATAGCACTGTGCCCGTGACACAGCAACTTATCGTTGAGATGATGGACCAGAACCGCAGCATGGAGTATCCTGACATGGAGATACTTGACGTCGAGGTGCAGGAGTACAGGGCCGATGCTCTGATGCAGACGGAGCCCGTGGGCATACAATGTTCACGTCTTGACGGCAATTTCCTCAACATATTGCAGAGCAAACGTCACTACCAGAAGCTCAATACCTGCTTCGACATAGCGGGAGTGAAGCTTGCTGAGATTTATCTTGCGCCCTTCGCACTTGCCGATGCAGTACTCACGCCTGTTGAGAAACGCAGTGGTTGCGTGCTTGTTGATATGGGAGCGGACACCACTACCGTCATGGTTTATTACAAAAACATCGTCCGTCACATAGCCGTCATACCTCTCGGAGGCAACAATATCACCAAGGACATCTGCTCATTACAGGTGGAGGAGACCGATGCCGAGAAGTTAAAGTTGCGCTATGCGTCAGCATACACTGCACCAGAGGATATTGATACCTCCCTGAAATACGACATAGACCGTGACCGTAAGGTTGAGAGTTCACGCTTTATAGATATAGTTGAGGCGCGAGTACAGGAGATTATAGCTAACGTCTGGAACCAAATACCCGCTGATTTCAGCGATAAGATACTCGGAGGCATTATTCTTACCGGTGGTGCAGCCAACATGAAGAACATGGACGTGGCCTTCCGCCAGCACACAAGCATAGAGAAGGTGCGCATGGCAAAGTTCGTTACCAGCACCATCAGCACCACCAACGCAGAGATAAACGCCCATGACGGCACGATGAACACGCTCCTCGGCCTCCTTGCCAAGGGCGACCAGAACTGCTATACACCTGCTGACGATACACGTTCGCAGGACATTTTCGGCATGGGTGAGGCCGCTGCTGCCCCGGAAACACCGTCAGAGGGCGCGCCAGTACGTGACCCTAACAGCCTGCCGCCGGGCGTAGTGCAGACCGCAGCAGAAAAAGCCGCGGCAGAGAAGGCCGCTGCCGCCGAGGCACAGCGCAAGGCAGAGGAGGCCGAAGCCGCACGGCTGGCAGAGGAAGCACGACTGGCAGAGGAGGAGAAGAAGAACGCTAAGCCCGGCTTCGGGACAAAGATAATGAAGTGGCTGTCGTCCATCGCCGCACCAGACGAGTAAGGAAAGCAATGGCAACACAAAGGTATCAACCATTAAACAACTACACACCATGTTAGAACTGAATAACAACATACTCGATTTCGGCCCAGTCGAAAAGGTGAAAACCATAATAAAGGTAATAGGCGTTGGTGGCGGTGGCGGCAACGCAGTGAACCACATGTACCGTGAAGGCATACACGATGTGTCCTTCGTACTATGCAATACTGACGCGCAGGCATTGAATGATTCTCCCGTTCCAGTACATCTACAACTCGGTTCAGAGGGCCTTGGAGCAGGAAACCGTCCCGAACGAGCCAGAGAAGCAGCAGAAGAAAGCATAGAAGACGTGCGCCGTATGCTGAACGACGGCACCAAGATGACCTTTGTCACCGCAGGAATGGGTGGCGGAACAGGCACTGGCGCCGCGCCCGTAATAGCCCGTGAGTCAAAGAACATGGGCATACTCACCGTGGGCATAGTCACAATACCCTTCAAATTCGAGGGCAAGAAGAAGATAAACCAGGCCCTTGACGGCGTGGAGGAGATGGCTAAAAACGTTGACGCACTGCTCGTTATCAACAACGAACGCCTGCGCCAGATATACGGTGACCTGTCAATGATGGAGGCATTCGCCAAGGCTGACGACACACTTACCGTGGCAGCGAAGAGCATTGCGGAGATAATAACCGTGCACGGACTGATAAACCTCGACTTCAACGATGTCAAGACCGTTCTCAAAGACGGTGGCGTGGCCATAATGTCAACAGGTTACGGCGAGGGCGACGGACGCGTGAAGCGCGCCATTGACGATGCCCTCAACTCACCACTGCTCAACGATAACGATGTATATAACTCCAAGAAGGTGCTGCTCTCCATCTCTTTCCACAGCGACGACGGTTCACAGAAGGGCCTGATGATGGACGAGATGAACGATGTCAACGACTTCATGGAGAAGTTCGGAACAAACTTTGAGTTGAAGTGGGGTATGGCAAACGACCCCGACCTGGGCGACAAGGTGAAGGTAACCATACTCGCCACGGGCTTCGGACTGGCTGATGTCAACAACGATTTGGCCGACCGTGTAAAAAAACACACAGCCGAAGAGTTGCAGAGAATTGCCGAGGAGGAAGAAGAAAACGCCAAGAAAGCCGAGCGACTAAGGCACTATTACGGTCCTGACGGCAACAACACGCCGCAGAAGCGTCGTCCAAACATCTTCCTGTTCTCACCAAACGACCTCGACAATGAGGACCTTATCATAGCCGTAGAGAACAGTCCTACCTATGCACGCACACGACAAAAGCTGGAAGACCTGTCACACCTCGTGGTGGGATATAACAGTAAAGAAGAGGAACACACCTCTCCCGAAAAGCCATCAGGCGAGACAGGCGGGATAATAAGTTTCATGTAGTGCCCCTTGTTATAACAGACAAGAATGTAAAAAGACACATATCATATCACAATGGTGTGTTGGTTGCGATGCAATCAGCACACCATTTCTTTTTGTGTCAGTACAGTTCAAGAGAGGTGTGGCGTATAACGTCCCCCGAAGGGGTGATAGAAAACACGGCAATTAGCACCCGTTTGTGAGGTTAAAGGTTGCTGGTTATGAGGTATTAGGTTGTAGGTTATGAGGTATTAGGTTGTAGGTTATGAGGTATTAGGTTGTAGGTTGTGAGGTATTAGGTTGCTGGTTATGAGGTATTAGGTTGTAGGTTAGAGGTAAATCAGTACCTAATTGCAAAGTAATCAGTACCAAATCACATTTTAATCAGCACCTGATTAAAATACAATCAGCACTTGATCGCAATGTGGGTGTATTGCCCCCACGTAATGGGCGACAGCGGAGACGACACACGGGGGAAACGGATAGCGGAGGGCGGCAAACCTTAAAGATACTTTATTTCGGCCCTATTTGTCTGTTACACTGAACTTTTATTTGTGCATCTCACAATTAATTATTAACTTTGCATTTGGAAATTCATACGTATAAATTATTAAAACAAGGAATAAATGGTGACAGTAAAGATTATAAACAAAGGCGGACAACCGCTTCCTGAGTACGCC
>CALYTD010000044.1 GCA_945486445.1 uncultured Prevotellaceae bacterium | reverse complement strand
CCACCTCACTCCTTGTTCCTCGTGTCCATACAAATGGTCACCGGACCGTCGTTGAGCAGCTCAACCTTCATGTCCGCCCCGAACTCTCCCGTCTGCACAGGCCTGCCCAGTTGCGCGGCCATCGCCTCCACAAACCTCTCGTAAAGGGGCACCGTCACCTCGTGACTGCCCGCCCTGAGGTAACTGGGACGGTTGCCCTTCTTGTACGAAGCCCACAGGGTGAACTGCGATACAACCAACACCTCGCCGCCAACATCCGTCACACTGCGGTTCATCACGCCCTCATCGTCGTCAAAAACGCGCAGGGCGGCTATCTTCCTTGCCAGCCAGTCTATGTCCTCCTGCGTGTCATCGTTGGCACATCCCAGCAGAACAAGGTAGCCATGGCCTATCCTCGACTTCACAACCCCGCCGATAGTGACCGAGGCGTGAGACACTCTCTGTATTACAGCACGCATTGTTTGTAGTCCTTTTGTCTCGTTTGTGTAGTAAACTTAGTGTTGCAAAGTTACAATAAAAATACCAAACGGCAAAACATTATCTTCCTCTTTCTGTCCCTATTGTTAATATATCATAATTCTAAACGGAAAAATTGAACAATCAATTATAATTATTTGTAAATTAAATACCTTTGCAACCGCAAAATAAAACAAAAAGTGCGACAAACCAATTAAAGAAAATTAAAAAGATGATTAAGAGATTATTTTTTGCAGCAATGATTGTTGTTGCAGCCTCAACGACGGTCAATGCCGGCGGACTTCTCACCAACACCAACCAGAACATAGCCTTTCTGCGCAATCCGGCGCGTGATGCCGCAATAGGAATAGACGGTGTTTACAGCAACCCCGCAGGCGTCGCGTTCATGCCAGAGGGCTGGCACGTGTCGCTAAACCTGCAAAACGCTCACCAGACACGCACCATAGAATCTACCTTTGCGGGCTTCGCGGGCAACTCAAACCATCTCGGACAGGCCACAAAGACATTCGAGGGAAAGGCTGACGTGCCCGTGCTGCCGTCAGTACAGGTGGCTAAAAACTGGAAGAAATGGTCTTTCCAGTTCAACTTTGCAATAACAGGCGGAGGCGGAAAGTGTGATTTTGACAACGGACTCGGCTCCATAGAGAGCCTCGTTTCGCTCGTGCCCGGAGTCTTCAACGCACTCGGCACCACGCTGAACGGTGCTACTAACAAAAAAAAGGGCACCGAAGGAGTGGAGTATTTCCCCGAACATAACACATATAATATGGACACTTATATGCGTGGTCGCCAGTACTACTACGGCTATACGCTTGGTGCCGCATACAGAATCAATGACCAATGGTCCGTATATGGCGGTCTCCGACTGCTCTATGGCACAACAAACTACTACGGATATGTAAAGAACATACAGCTGAACACGCAGGGAAGCGGAATGTTCCCGTCCACTTCCACAGAGGCATTGGGCAAATGGGTGAGGGAGAACGACGGGGTTGTGAAGGAGGCTTTGGGCAACATCATAACCAATCCGGTTATGCTCAATGCCGCAACTCCCCTCATTGCAGACGCAGTTGACGGCCTGCTCAAGGAGGGAATACAACTCAACTGCGACCAGGAGGGCTACGGAATAGCACCTATCATAGGCGTGGACTACAAACTGAACGACAAGTTTAACTTCGCCGCCAAGTACGAGTTCAAGACACGTATGCGCCTGAAGAACCGCGCGACAAACAGTGAACTCGTGAAATACATACCTCAACTGAACCGCTTTGCCGACGGTATCACCGATGCGGAAGACAGCCCTGCGCTCCTCACCATCGGCGCACAGTACAGCGTATTGCCCACTGTGCGCGTCAACGCAGGATGGCATCACTTCTTCGACAAGGACGGACACCAGCACGACAACGTGCAGACGAAACTCGGAGGTGACACCAACGAGTATCTCCTCGGTGCCGAATGGGACGTCTGCGACAGGCTGACCGTCAGCGCAGGAGGCCAGCGTACCCAGTACAATTTTACCGATGACTACATGGATGACATATCATTCAACGTCAGCTCCACATCACTCGGCTTCGGCGTGAAGGTGAAAGTGGCGAAGAATGTCAACGTGAACGTGGCGTATTTCCAGACCTTCTACGGCGACTATGAGCGCCATCAGGCCGACTATAACAACGCCGGCGCAACCATAACAGAACTTGCACAGAAGTTAGGTGCAAAAGTTAGCGGCGTAGGCGACATGGGAGGACTTATCAATAAGCAAGCACTTGCACAGACAATGACAGGAATCATGAAGGAGATAGGCGCAAAAGACTTCTCTGGCAGCGACAAGTTCACCCGTACAAACCGTGTAATCGGCATAGGCGTGGACTGGTCTTTCTAATTGAACAGGAAAAGATATTGCACATATAACATTACATTATTGGTTTTATAAACAACGAAGGCAACCGCCCGTGATGGGTAGTTGCCTTCTTCTTATATATCAAAAAACACACTGGCAGCACACACTCCACGTGAGACACGATGCACAAAACCATCAGTCGAACACAAGAAAAGGAGTAAGAAGAGCCAGTCGCTCAGCCGTAAAAGAAGTAATAAACACCATGTCCTGCACCGAAGCAATGCGTCCTGCACTACGCCGAAGAGCGATAATATCCCTCGCCTGCGTATGCGTCAGCAGCGGATGAGACAACAGTTCCTGCTGCGTCATACGGTTAACACGCAACGGTGGGAAGTCGTGTGAGGCCGTCATATACACCAAGGAATACTCAGGGAAATTGCGAATGACAAGCAATTCCTCCGGAGTGACAAAGACCTTACGCCGCCGTCTCAACTCAACTATACGGCTGGCAAAATAAGAACCGATGCCGGGAATACGCTTCAGCAACGCCGTATCGGCAGTGTTTATATCTACCTTGGCATCGTCAAGCGTCAGTTTCTGCACGTTACTATGCTGTGAAGACGTGGCAGGTCTATTAGCAACAGCACCATCCCCATGCGCCACAGCGTCCTCCCTGCCCACCACATCAGCCGCCATTACCTCCTGACGAATACGTATATAAGGTGCAAGGCGTCGGTACTGAGCAAGCGTAAGACCGTGAAGTCGCGCGAAATCCTCCGTCTGGCGGAAGCGTCCGCCGTGCGCCCTGTAACGGTATATGCTACGCACCTGCCACGGTTTAAGGCCAAGTCGCAGCAACGTTGTACTGTCAGCAGTGTTCGGATCGAAAGGGAACAGGCGGTCAGCAAGACTTACCTCAGACGCAGAGACAGAGCCATCACCATAGCCTATGTCCTCCTGAGCATAGTAAGAACCACCTTTTCTACCCTTATATACATAAGGAGAACCACCGCGGCGAGTGTTGCTGCGATGGCTATCCTTATTATATTGCGCCACATCGGAGTTCTTGTCAGACAGAATTCCATACGTTATGCACGTGACAACAAGCATCACCACTATGAATGCCAGGCCTCGCCTGTCGTCATAACTCATGTTCATAAAATCCCGTTTGCGCATCTCTCACGTGGTCAAAGGCCGTTTTCCAGTTATACAATAGGTAGTGATGTACCGTTGATTTTCTGGTAAAAGTCCAGCGCAAAGACGTCTGTCATACCGGAAATGAAATCTACCACCGCCATGATGCGTGTCTCTACATCTGGTGAGTCAATCTCGTATTGGCTGCTGACACGTCTTAATAACTGCTGGGAGTAGAAGCGATTGGGATTGATTGCGGCGTCAATTAGTTGCTCCATGAGCGTTGTCATAACTCGATAACCGGCAAGTTCCACGTCAAGCACGGGCTTGGAGCGGTATATTTTATCGTAAGCGACATCGGAACAACGTCTGTATGCCTCTCTTTGTCGCTGGCTTATGCTCTTTATCAGGGTGCCTTTGAACGTGCCATCCATAATGGAACGTTCGTTGGCAAGGAACGCTGCGACGCACTCGTTCTCCAACTTTCCGATGACACTTGCCCGCATATAGACTATTTGTTCGTTCTTATCGGTGATGTTCTCTACCTCAATACGCTCCAATATGCGCTTCTGCACGTCGTCATCGAAGAAATCCAACAGCAGATTCCGCGTCTCTTCGTATGATAACAGTTTCAGTTTGTGGGCGTCTTCGATGTCCATTATCTCGTAACATATATCGTCTGCGGCTTCAACGAGGTACACTAAGGGGTGGCGGGCGTATCGCAATGGCTCGCCGTCTGGTGATAGTCGTATCATTCCCAACTCGTCTGCAACGGTTTGGAAGGTGTCGGCCTCGGAGTTAAAGAAACCGAATTTGCCGTGTTCTCCGGCGTAATTGGAGGCGAAGGGGTACTTGACTATTGATGCGAGCATGGAGTATGTCATCACGAATCCGCCTGTCCTGCGACCTGAGTAGCGGTGTGTGAGGAGTCGAAAGGCATTGGCATTGCCTTCGAAGTGTGTCAGATCGTTCCACAATCCGTCTGTGATTCTGTCGCGAAGCCTTTCTCCTTCGTTCTCCGTGAAGAATGATTGTATTGCTTTTTCTCCTGAATGACCGAACGGCGGGTTGCCGAGGTCATGGGCAAGGCAGGCTGTTGAGACTATGGTTCCTAATTCTTCTATGCGTGTTCCGGCCAGTTCCGGGTTTCGTTTTATTACATCTCGCGCTACGTCACTGCCTAATGACATTCCTACGCTTGCTACTTCGAGTGAGTGTGTGAGGCGATTGTGTACGAAGATGCTACCGGGTAGGGGGAATACTTGTGTCTTGTTCTGCAGCCGTCGGAATGGTGCTGAGAAGATAAGGCGGTCATAGTCGCGCTTGAACTCGGAGCGTTCGTCATGTCGCTCGGGGTGATGTTCACCGCTGTCGGCACCGTTTCCGCTGCTGGAATGGTGTGTTTGTCCGAGTCTTTTGTTTGATATGAGGGTCTGCCAGTGCATTGTTCGTGTGGTTATCGGGTGTTGCGGGCGTAGTGTTATTGTCCTCTTAGTTCTGAGGGGTATGCTCCGAGGTTACGTTTTACGTAGCGATTGAAGTATGAGGTTGATGTGAAATGGAACATTTGTGCTATCTCCGTTACGGTCATTTTGTTTCCTCTGAGCAGTTCGTTGATGTCTTGTGAGGCGTATCTGTTTATCCAGTATGATGCTGAAAAGCCGCTTACTTTGTTTGATACCTCTGACAGATACTTGGGTACTACGCATAGTTTCTCTGCGTAATATGCTACTTCCCTGTTTCTGCGGTATTCTTTTTCTTCGAGCATTTCTATGAATTTTGCCATGATGCTTGCTGCACTGAGCACGGTGTTACCGCTCTGATTGATGCGTGCATGGAAGTCATAGAGGTCAAGAAGGAGCATATGTGCTGATGTGCGTAGTATGTCATCATAGAACTTGTGTTCCTTGTCTTCAAGGCGTAATGCGAAGTTATGGAACAGTGCTTTGCACAGTTCTGCTTCTTCTTTGGTCAATGTCATTACGGGATGTGTGTACAATGCGAGCATACCTTGTATTATATAGGGATTGCGCGGCTCGCTCTGGCGCAGGAAACTTTCCTTGATGTATATGACTTTACATTCTAGGTCTGGCGTTGTTGTTATCCCTTTAAGGAACTTACTGTTTAGAATCATGGCGCAACTGTTGCTTCCCATCTCGTGCTTGCCGTCGCTGTATGTCAGCACACACGAGCCTTTGCTGCAGTAGATGAACGCTTGATAGTCTGCGTAAGCCTTGTTTTCCAAGTTATTCAGATTGTTTTCTATTATTACACTGTCCATGTGTGGTATCGTTTCTTGTGCTTTTTTATTTTGCGTGCAAAGTTAATCAAAATATCGTTAACAAGCAAGTGTTTCACGGAAAAAATGTTTTCATAAACGGAAGTATTGCTTGCCCTTCCTGCATTTTTTGTTTTTTGTCATTCTATGTGGTGACATACGTAAAAAGCAGCCGGCCGTTTCCCTTGGGAGATGGCTGGCTGCTTTATCGCGGTTGTTTGGCTGTTGCTCCGTTGTACGGGGCTCGTCGTGCCTTACTTTCCGTGGTGCTCGTCGCTAACTGTGAGCTTCTTGCGGCCATGTGCGCGGCGAGAAGCCAGCACGCGACGACCGTTCTTGGTTGACATACGCTCACGGAAACCGTGCTTGTTCACGCGACGACGGTTGTGTGGTTGAAACGTTCTTTTCATTTTTGTTTAAGATATCTTATATTTTTTACTATTGATTTCATCCCGATAATGCACCGCCTGCAACCGCCCTACGGCTGCCGCATCTTGGGCACATTACGCAATTCAGGGTGCAAAGGTACTCATTTCTTTTCAATTACGCAAGAAAAGCAGAGAAATTAGTATGTAAAAACACTAAATTATTGTGCGAACGGGGCTTTTTCGGAGTTTTTTTATTAATTTTGCAACGATATACGTGCGTATAATTATAAATATAATAGCAATGATTAACTCACAAGACATTAAGAAAGGCGTAGCTGTCCGCATGGACGGCGGTATTTGGGTTTGCATCGACTTCCAGCATCGTAAGCCGGGCAAGGGCAACACTATCATGAACATAAAGCTGAAGAACGCCAGCGATGGCCGCGTTCTGGAGCGCCGTTTCAACATCGGCGAGAAGCTTGAGGACGTTCGTCTGGAGCGTCGTCCGTACCAGTTCCTCTACAAGGAGGGTGATGATTACATCTTCATGAACCAAGAGACCTTTGACCAGGCACCAATCCCTTCTGACCTCGTTACAGGCGTGGAGTTCATGAAGGAGTCAGACATCGTAGAAGTAGTCAGCGACGCTGACACCGAGACAGTGCTCTATGCAGAGATGCCGGTGAAGACGGTTCTGCGCGTAGTACACTCTGAGCCAGGAGTAAAGGGCGACACCGCCACCAACACCCTCAAGCCGGCCACACTGGAGACAGGCGTAGAAATCCGCGTGCCACTGTTCATAAACGAGGGCGAACTCGTACAGGTTGACACACGTGACGGCAGTTATCTGCAGCGCATGAAGGAATAACACCGCTGTAAGAAACACGGAAAGTGAGGAACGAAAAGTGGCGGAAGCAGGCCGTACGCTGGCAAGACAGCGCACGGAAGAGCAGGCTTCGCACTTCTCATTCTTCACTTTTTTCGCATACAACAGTGTGCAGCAAGACACGAACAGCCCCCTATCACCACAGCACCACGCAACAGACGCAGGGCAAAGAAAAGCAGGCAGGCACGCAATCAGCACCTGTTCACACAGTAATCAGCACCTGTTCACCACGCAATCAGCACTACATTACACCCTAATCAGCACCCTTTCACAGCGACAGGCACAGCAGCCCGCGCCGTGACAACACACAGACGAGATGAGATACAGCATAATAGTGCCCGTATATAACCGCCCCGACGAGGTGGAAGAACTGCTCGAAAGCCTCACGCGCCAGACCTACCGTGACTTTGAGACAATAATAGTAGAAGACGGCTCAGAAGTCACCTGCCGCAGCGTATGCGACAAGTACAAAGACCGCCTGCCGCTGTCATACTACCAAAAAGCCAACTCCGGGCCCGGCCAGAGCCGTAACTACGGAGCAGAAAGAGCACAAGGCGAATACCTTATTATATTAGACAGCGACGTGGTGCTGCCCGACCAATACCTCGAAGCCGTAGAAACAGAACTCTCAGCACAGCCCTGCGACGCCTTCGGAGGAGCCGATGCAGCACACCCCACGTTCACACCCGTGCAGAAAGCCATAAGTTACTCCATGACAAGCTTCTTCACAACAGGCGGCATACGAGGCGGAAAGAAAAAGCTGGACAGATTCTATCCACGCTCATACAACATGGGCATACGCCGTGAAACATACCAGAAACTCGGAGGATTCAGCCCCATGCGCTTCGGAGAAGACATAGACTTCTCATACCGCATCATAGAAGCCGGCTGCACATCACGCCTCTTCCCCAA
>CALYTD010000043.1 GCA_945486445.1 uncultured Prevotellaceae bacterium | reverse complement strand
ATCTGGTCGCTTTGGTTGCGATAGTTGATGCGTTGTATCACGTCTGTCGTGGGACGGTAGTATCCTGACACGAGCAGTGAGTGCATATCCCACTGTTTCAGGTAGTTCAGTGAGAAGGAACTGGAATACTCTGGTGTCAGTTCCGGGTTACCGAAGGATACCATTGTGGCGTCGCTGGTGTTGCGGAAGTTGTTTAGTTCTCCTCCCCATGGGCGTCTTAGGCGGCGTGTGTAGTTCAGTTGCAGTTGTTGTGTGGGTGTCAGTTGGTATGACATGAATACTGAGGGGAACAGTTGGAAGTAGTCTTTCTTGAATGGTTGTTCTTTTTCTGCTACTCCGTGTTCTTGCATCCAGTTCAGTGATTCTGTCTTTACGCGCCAGTATTCTCCGCGCAGTCCTGCCATGATGCCGAACTTGTCTTTGTTGAGTGACAGCGTGGTGTACAGGGCGTGTACGTTGTTGTCGTAGGTGAAGCGGTTGAAGTAGTTCTGGTCTTCTATAAGGTTTTCGCCGTACCAGTCCTGTGCTTCGTATGAGTACTGCGGTGTGTTCTCGTGTGAGAAGTTGCCGTTGTACCCGGCTTCCAGTTTCAGGTGTTCTGTGATTGGGTTCTCATAGTCCAGCCTTACCTCTGTCCTGCGGTTGTTTATGTTAAGGGGTCGTGACTGGTATGTGCTTGTTGTGGGCACTGTGCCATCCACATAATAGACGGAGTCCTGATAGATGTTGTCGTTGTCAGACTTCCATCTGTTGTGTGACACGATGAAGTCAATGAAGTGTTTGTCCGTGAAGTTGTGACGATAGTTGAACTCCACGTTGTACATGTCCATCGGACCGCCGGAGTAGGTGTCCCTCTGCCTTATGCGTTCAAGCACCTCTCCCGTGCTGGTATATGTCCCGTAATAATAAGGTGTGGATGATGTTCCCTTGTTCTTGCCTGTGAACATCATTCCGTTCAGGCTGATGTCGTCCTTGCCTGTTACGTGCCATGTGGCTCCTGCGCGTGTGAAGAGCATGTTACCCCATCTGTTTTCTTTTGTGAGATGGCGTTCGTATGTTGTGGGCACACCGTTGGTTATGTTGTCCTGCGTGCTCTCGTTGCGTCCTACGTTCTCTCTGTGGCGGTAGCCTATGTTGAGGTATGCGTCGAGTTTTGATGAGTTATAGTTGATGTTGAATGACGTGTTTGCTCCTCCTCTGGTGCTGACTCCGGCCTGCATGGAGCCGTAGTATCCGCTTTTTCGTTCTTTTTTCAGCACGATGTTGATTATGCCCGCCGAGCCTTCGGCCGAGAACTTCGCCGAGGGGTTGTCTATTACCTCTATGCGTTCTATGCTTTCTGCTGGCAGTTGTTGCAGTATCTGCGCGCGGTTGTCGCTGGTCAGTCCGCTGGCACGTCCGTTTATCCATACTTCCACGCTTGAGTTGCCACGTAGTGATACGTTGCCGTCGTTGTCAACCTCTACTGACGGTATGTTCTCCAGCACTTCGCTTGCCGTCTGTCCGGCGGCGGTTATGAGGCTTGCCACGTCAAACTCCTTGCGGTCAACCTTCAGTTTCATTGTTGACCTGCGTCCTGTTACCTGAATCTCGTTGAGCAACTGGTCTTCTATCTTGTTCTTCTTGCCGTCTGTCTTCTGTGCCTGCGCCGTGGTGGTGATGGCGAGCAGAAGCAGTATGCTGATTATTTTTATGGGCATAATCAATGTTGTGTCTATGTGTTTTCTTGTGGTGTGTTATACGAAGGCCTCGCGTATCTTCGCTGCTATCTCCTGCATCTCCTCCTGTGACAGTTGTAGTTTCTCGCGACGGAAGTCCATGTCGCCCTCGCTGTTCATGGGCATGAGGTGTATGTGGGCGTGTGGTACCTCCAGACCGAATACTGACATTCCTACCTTCTTGCATGGGAAAGCGGCCTTGATAGCTTTTGCCACACGTTTTGCGAATACGTGGAAGCGTGAGAGCTCGTCGTCCTCCATGTCGAAGATGTAGTCCACCTCACGGCGGGGTATTACGAGTACGTGCCCCCTTACCACGGGGCTGATGTCGAGAAAGGCATAGAACTCCTCGTTCTCTGCGCATTTGTAACTGGGTATCTCGCCAGCGGCTATTTTTGAAAAGATGTCCATTTTCGTGATGATTTTATTGTCTCCCTCCTTGCTTCACGCTGCTGCGGTGAGGCGGGGGCAATGACGTTGAATTGTGATTAGGTGCTGATTACAGCGTAAAGAGGTGCTGATTACATTGTGATTAGGTGCTGATTGCAGTGTAAGGAGGTGCTGATTGCAGTGTCAGCGCTACTGTCTCCCCCTGCTGCCCCGCACTGATGGCGGTGCTGCGGCGTGCTGCCGCCACCGTGTATCAGTATGTGATGTTCTCTATCCTCAGCTTCAGCGTGCCGCGGGGAATCTTCGCTTCCACCTCGTCACCTACCTTGTGGTTCAGCAGAGCCTGTGCTATTGGCGTCTCAATAGAGATTTTTCCCTCGCGCAGGTTGGCCTCGTTGGCACTCACGATGGTGTAGGTCATGCGGGCATTGGTGGTAAGATTCACCATCTCCACCTTTGAAAGCAACTGCACAGCGTCTGTTGCCAGACGGCTCTTGTCCACTATCTTCGCATCGGCAATGGTGTTCTTCAACTGGTTTATCTTGTTGGCAAGATGAGCCTGAGCCTCTTTTGCCGCGTCATACTCGGAGTTCTCAGACAAGTCTCCCTTGTCACGCGCCTCGGCGATAGCCGCACTGGCCTTGGGCATCTCTATTGCCTCAAGGCGATGTAGTTCTGCCACGAGATTCTCGTAGCCTTCTTTTGACATATATGCCATAGTTCTTTTAGTTTATGATGAATGTTTATACCCTGGTTAGCGGACTTCGGCAGACGACAAAAAAGAAGAACCCCGACCTTCGCGTCCGCCTGATATACCAGCGGTGGCAGTACCCACGTGGCTGCCGCCTCACCATATATACAGGGCCATTTAGTCGGAATCCCTTAACTATGTAATATGTCGTCTATCCTTACTCGTGACCTGACCACAGCCCCACAACAAGCAGGTAAAGAAACCACCAGCGCAAGGCCGTCAGACCATCATTTCCAGGTGCAAAGGTAAGTATTATTTTATTAACGTGCAAGTTTTTACGGATTTTTCACTCTTTTTCCTGCACAAATTTGGCGGTTTCGTGCGAAATGCTTATCTTTGCAGTCAAAAACAAACAAAACAACAGTACATACAACATAAAAAGGTAAAAGATATGTATAAGACAATCACGGCCGAAGAGGCCGCATCCCTAATCAAAAACGGCGACAGTCTGGGCCTTAGCGGCTTCACACCAGCAGGCGCCCCCAAGGCAGTAACAAAAGAACTGGCAAAAATAGCAGTCAGTGAACACGAGAAAGGCAACGAGTTCAAGGTGAGCCTATTCACCGGAGCCTCCACAGGACAGAGCACAGACGGAGACCTCGCAGCGGCGAACGCAATAAAATTCCGCGCTCCATACACCACGAACCCAGACTTCCGTAGCCACGTAAACAAGAATGAAATAGCGTACAACGACCTGCATCTCTCACACATGGCGCAGGAATTACGCTACGGATTCTACGGACTACTCAACTGGGGAATACTCGAAGTCTGCAAAATAGAGGACGCAGGAGACAAATACCACGTATATCTCACCGCAGCAGGAGGTATAGCCCCCTCAGTAGCACGCATGGCAGAAAACGTGATACTCGAACTCAACACCTTCCATAGCGAAGGCGCATCACTGCTGCATGACGTCTATGAACCCGCCGACCCACCATGCCGACAGCCGATAATGATAACAAAGGTAAGCGACCGCATAGGCACACCATACGTCGAAGTAGAAAAGAAAAAGGTGGTGGGAGTAGTAGAATGCAACATTCCCGACGAGGCACGCGCCTTCAAAGGCTCAGACCCCGTGACCGACCAGATAGGCGCTAACGTGGCGCAGTTCCTCGTAAACGACATGAGACGAGGCATCATACCACCAGAATTCCTGCCATTGCAAAGCGGAGTAGGCAGCACGGCCAACGCCATTCTCGCCGCACTGGGGCAGGACAAGAACGTGCCGGACTTCAACATCTACACCGAGGTGCTGCAGAATGCCATCGTGGACATGATGCTTGACGGCCGTGTGAAAGACGCGTCCACCTGCTCACTCACCGTTGACAACGAGTGCCTCATGAAGGTATATGATAATATTGACCACTTCGCCAAGCACCTGACACTGCGTCCTTCGGAGATTTCAAACTCCCCAGAGGTGATACGCCGACTGGGAGTGATAGCCATCAACACCGCAATAGAGGTGGATATATACGGCAATGCCAACTCAACCCACATCTCAGGAACAAAGATGATGAACGGCATAGGCGGCTCAGGAGACTTCGAGCGCAACGCCTTCATCTCAATCTTCACATGTCCCTCCGTTGCCAAAGGCGGCTTGATATCCTCCATAGTGCCGATGGTAAGCCATCAGGACCACTCAGAACACGACGTGAACGTGATAATAACAGAACAGGGTATAGCCGACCTGCGCGGAAAATCACCACTGGAACGCGCGCGCACCATCATCGAAAACTGTGCACATCCAGACTACCGCCCACTGCTGCGAGAATACCTCAGCATAGCCACCGGCGGACACACACACCACAATCTGCCCGCCGCCTTCGCCATGCACGACACACTTCGCCGCAAGGGAGACATGCACCTGACAGAATTTGCAGAGTATGTTAAGTAGTGCGGAGCAGTGAAACGCATAAGACTAATGTAACTAATATTAACCAATAAAATTGCAATCACTATGGCAAACTTAGAGAATTTCTCCCTTGAGGGAAAGAACGCATGGATCACAGGTGCCTCCTACGGCATAGGATTCAACATCGCCAAGGCCTTCGTGGCAGCGGGAGCGAAGACCATTATCTTCAATGACATCAACGAAGCAGCCCTCGAAAGAGGCCTCGCCAACTATAAAGAAGCAGGCATCACAAACGTAAAAGGCTACGTATGTGACGTTACTGACGAGGTAGGCGTAAACGCTCTCGTTGAGAAAATACATCAGGAAGTGGGTCAGATAGACATACTCGTGAACAACGCAGGTATCATCAAGCGCATACCTATGCACGAAATGAAGCGCGCCGAGTTCCAGCAGGTAATCGACATAGACCTCGTGGCACCCTACATCTGTGCCGCTGCCGTGCTGCCAGAGATGATGGAGCGTAAGGAAGGCAAGATTATCAACATCTGCTCAATGATGTCTGAGCTCGGCCGCGAGACCGTTTCAGCATACGCGGCAGCCAAGGGCGGACTGAAGATGCTCACACGCAACATCTGTTCAGAGTACGGCGAGTACAACATCCAGTGCAACGGCATAGGCCCGGGCTACATCGCCACACCTCAGACAGCGCCACTGCGTGAGCGTCAGCCGGACGGTTCACGCCATCCGTTCGATTCTTTCATCTGCGCAAAGACACCTGCCGGCCGTTGGCTCGACCCGTCAGAACTCGGTGGTCCCGCCGTGTTCCTCGCCTCAAAGGCATCTGACGCGGTGAACGGCCACGTGCTCTACGTGGACGGCGGCATACTTGCCTACATAGGAAAGCAGCCTAAGTAAGCCAATACACATAACAAAAGCGGGGTGTGCCGGTAACCATGTCGGCGCACCCCGCTTGCGTGTTACCCCGTAATCGGCACCCTTTCGCACCGTAATCAGCACCTGATAACCATGCGGTTAGCGGCTGATGGCGAGGTGAACAGGTGCTGATAGCATCGCGATATTCACCTGTTTACGATCCGGGCGTGCGCCCCTTGCTGGGGCATCGGGGCGTTCCATACGGGCAATATGCCGCTCATAACGTGCCATACCGTCTTTATACGGGTAATGTGCCGGCCGTACGGTTGTAGGGACGTACCTTGGTGCGTCCGCCGATGCACGAAAACGTGTCCGCCTCGCCACAATTCCATCGGCGTGGTATTGCATACCGGCAGGAGCGAAAGGGCGGCTTGCGGCATGCCGTAACAAGATGAATATCGCACAAAGAAGAATTTGTAAACGTAACTTAAAAATCACCTTTTTGCTCATAAATTGTATAATAAAATGAGAAAAACGTGCGATTTTCAAGATTTTATGCGTAATTTTGCAGATGGTTTCTAAATTAATCGTGTAATAAAGGCGGCAGGGCCACATAGCCGCCTATTGACAAAAACAGACTGATGACATCAAGAATAACCTTATCGGCTATCATGCTCGCTGTGGTATGCCTATGTACTTCATGCCTTAGCAACGATGACGAAACGGTGACTTACGAAGATACGGCCGTTACAACATTTACGCTGGGGACGGTGAGGTGCTACCGCACAGTAAAGACCGCAGCAGGTAATGACAGCACATACTCATACACATACTCCGCCTCCACGGTGCCGATGTATATAGACCAGATTAACAAGCGTATATACAACGAGGACTCATTGGTGGTGGGGACGGACGTGTCACGCGTGCTGACAACAATATACACCAAGAACAATGGCGTGGCAATGTTCAAGAATATAGCCGATGACAACTGGACACTGTATTCCTCCGCTGATTCGATAGACTACTCGACGCAGCGGACACTGCGTGTGGTGTCAAGTGACGGACAGCACGTTGCGGACTACACCGTGGATATAGTGGTACACAAAGAATATGCCGACTCCTTCACATGGAGCCGTATGCCCTATGACGCAACCATCGCATCAATGACAAAAATGAAGGCGGTGCAGGCAGGAAACACCATGTATCTCATGGGCTCAGACGCCTCAGGAGCGGTGAAACTGCTGTCATCACAAGACGGGCAGGCATGGGGTGACATCACGATGCCGAGTGGAGCAGACCTTACCACAGCCTCAATAGCAACACATGACGACACGCTGAAGGTGTATGACGGCAGCAAGATATACTCCACCAACGACGGCATTACGTGGAAGACAGTGACACCCGCCGTGGCATTGCAGGCACTGCTGGGCGGCATAAAAGACGAGATGTACGCCTTAGGCACCGACGGAAAAATAATGGTATCAAAGGATTACGGTACAACATGGGGACAGGACGACATGGAAGATGCCACATACATAGACAATAGCCAGTATCTCCCCACTACCGACATCAGCATGATAGCCGCAGTAACAAAGATGAACAGCGACGTAGCACGTGTCACCATGATAGGCAACAAAGCCCGCAGCGGCGCTGATGATGCAACGTTCAAGACCGCAGTAGTGTGGAACAAGGTGGTGGACAAGAAAGCACCACAGGCGTGGACATACACCAACGTGGCGTGGAACAACTATAAATACACCCTGCCACGCATGGAGAACCTCGTGGCAGTGCCATACGCTGACGGCATACTCGCCATCGGCGGACAGCCAATAAACAACTCCGCAACACCATACTCAACCATGTATTACTCGCCTGACTGCGGTGCTACATGGCACACACAAACAAGCATGAACGTGCCAACAGCCTTCACGGCAGCAGAAAACGCCACGATGGTAGCTGACGGAAAAGGCCACTTCTACATCATAGGCGTAAACCTCAATGCGGCAGAAGAAGCAGACAAGTGCCTTATATGGCGCGGAAAGCAGAACAAGGTGACGTGGAAAACACCTGACAAGTATTACGAATAACGAGTAAAAACCTCACGTGCGCATACATTATATATATATAAGACCAACCCTGGCGGTGCTGCTCATCCTCGCTGTCGCTATAAAAGCGGCAGCGCAGAACGATGTGGAATATCGCATGGAGATAGGCGCAGGAATGGGAATGACCGCCTATCAGGGCGACTTCAACGACGGGCTGTTCAAGGGAATGCAGCCGTCGGGAGCATTGGTGTTCCGCGCTATCCTTAACCCTTACATGGCATTGCGCGTGTCTGGGATGTACACGCAGGTGAAAGGA
>CALYTD010000042.1 GCA_945486445.1 uncultured Prevotellaceae bacterium | reverse complement strand
ACTTCGGCGCGTATTATGAGACCGGTGGTCTGCACATAGAGGCAGAGTATCTGCGCAAGACATACATGGAGGATGCCTTTGACGATTGTAACGCCATCAACACTATGGCCCTTTATAAGATGCCTTTGCGTAACGAGAGGACGTTCTTTCAAAGCATTTCCTGTCAGGCAAGGTATGACTACATGGATGACCATTCCGATGGCAAGGCGGGATTTGCCAAAGATGATGCGGGAAATGTCACAGACCGCCTCGTGATAAGCGACTACAAGCGGCACCGTATGACGCTCGGACTGACCTTTGCGGTGCGTAATCCCTACTTCCCCACGGACATTCGCCTGAACTATGAGCGGTATTGGTATCCCCACGGAGGGGCAAAGGAAAGCGAACAGGACAAGATAGTGGCAGAGATAATGGTGAAGTTCTAAATGGGGGTGTAGGTTTGGGGTTGTGGGTTTTAGGTCACACAGCCCAAGTATAACCCCCAAAACCAGCAACCAAAAACCTTAAACCTTACAAAATATGAAACAAGACAAGACAATAGAAAGAGACCTGTCGTGGATGTATTTCAACCACCGCATACTCGAAGAAGCACGCCGCGCAGACGTGCCTGTGCTGGAAAGACTGGGTTTTCTCGGCATATATTCCAACAACCTTGATGAATTTTTCCGCGTGAGAATGGCCAATATCAACCGTATGGTGATGTATAAACCCTCCTCACACCAGCCCAAAGGTGCGGAGAAAGAGGAGATAGAAAAAGCGAAAAAACTGCAAAAGCAAATCAATAAGCTGAACGCCCAGTACAGCAAAGAGTTCGGATTGGCTGTGGAGGAGGTGGAGGAAGCACTGCGCAAGGAACATATCATGATGATAGACGAGACGCAGATAGACGACAGGCAGCGTGAGTTTGTGGAGGACTTTTACCGTCGTAACATCATAGGTCGCGCCCTTCCGCTATGGCTTGACAACGTGAGGCAGTTTGACAATGAGGCGGATGACATAATATACTTCATCATAAAGATGAGTAAGGGAGACCATAAGCCCCAGTATGCCATACTGCCTCTGCCCGTGGGATGCTGCGGACGGTGGGTGATAGTGCCCGCGCCGGCGGACAATAAGGATGAGAAAGCGACGTATGTGATGTATCTTGACGATATAATACGCATCTGTCTGCCACAGTTTTTCCCCGGACTTGCGTTCGATTCATACGAGGCTTACAGTTTCAAGTTCACCCGTGACGCGGAGATAGAGATAGACAATGACCTCAACAGCGGCTTCATGCAGAAGATAGCCAACGGCATAAAGTCACGCAAGGCGGGCGTGCCCCTGCGCCTTGTGTATGACGAACGCATGCCGGAAGGTATGTTGCGGCGCATTAAACAGAGGCTGAACGGCAACGGAAAACTTGACACCGCCGTGGCGGGAGGCAAGTACCAGAACCATAGGGACATGATGAAGTTCCCGGATTGTGGCAGAAGTGACCTTCGGTACTGTAAGTGGCAGCCTGTGCTTCCAACCGAATTCTGCGGCAAGGACAGCCTGTTTGATGAGATAAGGCATAAGGATCTCTTCCTGCACGTGCCCTATCACAGTTTCAATGGCTACATACGCCTGCTCAACGAGGCGGCAATCAACCCGAACGTTAAAAGCATAAGAACCACCCTTTACAGGCTGGCGAAAGATTCAAAGGTAATCCGCGCGCTGATAAGTGCTGCCCAAAACGGGAAGAAAGTGACAGTGGTGATAGAACTGCTTGCGCGCTTTGACGAGGCTTCCAACATACGTTGGAGCAAGAAAATGCAGGATGCCGGGGTGAATGTAGTATTCGGTGTAGAGGGACTGAAGGTGCATTCCAAGATTACACACATCAGTTTTACCAAGGGTTCAAGCATTGCCTGCATCTCAACGGGCAACTTCCATGAGGGCAATGCGGCGGCTTACACGGATGTATTGATGTTCACTTCCAACAGAAACCTTACCTCGGAAGTGGAGAAAGTGTTTAAGTTCATAGAGAAACCATACACCATACAGAAGTTCCGTGAGTTGCTTGTGTCTCCAAATGAGATGAAACGCAAGTTCATATCTCTTATAGACACCGAGATAAAGAACCATCTTGCAGGCAAGCCTGCGTACATAAAAGTGAAGGTAAACCACGTTACTGAGCCTATGATAGTGAACAAAATATACGATGCTGTGCGTGCGGGAGTGAAGGTAGATATGCTTGTTCGAGGCAACTGTTCGCTGGTTGACAGCCCGGAATACAATGGTAATCTGCGCGTGGTGGGCATTATTGACCGCTATCTTGAGCACTCCCGCATCTTCCGTTTCTGCAATGCGGGGGATGAAAAGGTGTTCATTGGCTCGGCAGACTGGATGCCTCGCAACCTTGATTGCCGCATAGAGGTGGTGACACCAGTGTATGATGCCGGCATAAAGGCGGAGTGTTGCCGCATAGTTGACTACGGATTGCAGGACACAAAGCAGGGACACGTAGTGACAGGAAAGCCTGTGGAGACCAAAGAAGAGGGCAGACAGTTCCGCTCTCAGGAAGAGTTGTATAACAATTATATTACAATACAATAGATAAATGTATAATCTTAATTCCACAAACCTGGCGGCAATAGACATCGGTTCCAACGCCGCAAGGATACTAATAAAGAGTGTTGAGAACACGAAAAACGAACAACACATAAAGAAATTGCAGTTCCTGCGCATCCCGTTGCGCCTTGGTATGGACGTGTTTGGGTCTGGTGAGATTGGCGAAGAGCGTGAAGAGATGCTGCTGAGAACCATGAAAATCTTCAGACAACTGCTCATTCTCTATGACGTAAAGGACTATCGCATCTGCGCAACGTCCGCTTTCCGCGAGGCAAAGAACGGTCACAAGGTGCTGAAACGCGTGGTGAAGGAGACGAAACTGCGCATAGACATCATCAGTGGAGACGAGGAGGCGCGCACAATCCGTGACAATTACTCTGGCGAAGGCAACCTGTTGTACATGGATGTGGGCGGAGGCTCAACGGAATTGTCACTTGTTTGTGACGGGAAGGTGGTTGCCGGGCGTTCCTTTAACATCGGAACCATCCGTATGCTCAATGAGTGTGTGGCGCCGGAACTATGGCAGGAGATGCAGGACACGGTGCTGTCGTTGACCAAAGGGGTTGAGAATATCCGCATAGTTGGTTCCGGTGGCAATATAAACAAGCTCTACCGCCTCGCTCCCAAGAAAGAACGGGTAAAGGAAACGCTGCGTGTTGACACGCTGTCGCGCCTCTATTCTAAACTGTCCGCGTTGTCTGTGGAGCAGCGTATGATAGAATACGACCTGCGTCCGAGCCGCGCTGACGTGATTGTCCCTGCCGCACAGTTGTTTCTTATGGTTGCAAGGCTGGTGAACACTGATACCATACTTGTGCCTACTGTTGGCCTTGCGGACGGTATAATAAACGAACTTGCCGGCAAGTTAGAAAAGGAATAGGTTTTAGATTGTGGGTTTTGGAGTGTAGAAACACCTTATTATATATAGTAAAAAGCGGGTGGTCTGTTACGGAAATGTGACAGACCACCCGCTTTTCTCATCTTAACCTTTTTGTAATCATTATGCAAAGGTTGTGAAATATCATCCCCGTACCTTTGCGGCAGAAATGAATAAGTAAAACAGAAACAGGATGATTAACGTAAAGAAAGGTGTAATTCTGGCATCGTTTGCAGTGATGTGCATCACGGTGCAGGCGCAGACCATAAAGGGATGCGTTACTGACGCGCAGACAAAGGAGCCTCTCATCGGTGCTACGGTGGAGGTTACGGGAACGGGAAAGAAAGCCGTTACCGACATGGATGGCAACTTCTCGGTCTCCGGCTTGAAGAAAGGCGCGAGGCAGGAGGTGGTCGTTAACTATGTAGGTTACAAGACTTTGACCGTGAAAGACGTGCCCTCTGAGGCTGATGAGGCGCAAACCAGGCAGTCGTTTGCCATGACTCCTGACGTAAAAGTGCTTGGCGAGGTCTCTGTGGTGGGTGCCGAACGGCGCAATACCGACGTGGCGGTGATACAGTTGGCAAAGAACAGTGCGGTGGTTGTGAACAATGTGTCCGCCCAAGAGATAAAACTCACGCAGGACGCTAATGCCGGTGAGGTGATAAAGCGCATACCGGGAGTGAGTCTGATAGAAGACAAATTCGTCATGGTGAGGGGACTTTCCCAGAGGTATAACAACGTATGGATTAACGGCGGGGCCGTAGCGAGCACGGAAGCGGATTCAAGAGCCTTCTCCTTTGACCTCATTCCGAGCAGCCAGATAGAGAGCCTCACGATAGTGAAGTCGCCTTCTGCCGAGTATCCTGCCGATTACACAGGCGGTTTTATCATGGTGAACACGCAGGAGATACCCTCTGCCAACAGTTTCAGTGTCACCGTGGGCGGTGGCTGGAACGATGCCACGCACTGGCAGAACTTTATGGAGAGCAAGGGTTCCGGCACTGATTTCCTCGGCTTTGACGGCGGATTGCGCTCTCTGGACGGCGGCATTGGCGCGCGGCTTAATACCGTGGCGGGCACAGGAACGAGCCTTACAGGCAACGGGCTGAACAATGATTGGTCGCTGAAAGAGTTTAAGCCCTTCGCTGATATGAAGTTGGCGGCGAGCCTTAACCATAGCTGGAGGGTGGCGGAACACCGTCTCGGACTGCTTGCCGCGCTTAATTACAGCAACGAATACCGCACTTACAGCGACATGACCAACAATCTCTTCGGCGTGTATGACATAGACAATGACCAATCCAACTACCTCCGCCGCAGCACCGACAACCAGTATAACCACAACGTTAAACTGGGAGCCATGTTTAACATGACGCTGCTTACCGCCAGTGGCAAGCACAAGTATCAGTTCAAGAACATCTTTAACCAGATAGGCAACAACCGCTATACATGCCGTGAGGGCATCTCCGCGCAGTCCAATCAGGAGAAAAGCGCGGAGTATTATTACCGCAGCCGCACCACGTACAACACCCAGTTGACGGGCAAGCACAGCCTTGGACAGGACAATCTGGACTGGAGTCTGGGCTATGCGTATGCCAACCGCCATCTGCCTGACCGCAGAAGATACCTCGTCAACGACGCTTTGGAGACGGGAGTGCTTGCATGGACTGCCTCAAACGACGCTTCGCGGGAATGGACACTGTTGGATGAACACATCGTCTCTGCCGCAGTGAACGACAAACACCAGTTCTTCTTCGGTTCATGGACACCCGCCTTGCAGGCAGGAGCATACTGGGAGCACAGGTCAAGAGACTACAAGACGCGCAACTTCATATACAACTGGAACTATGCCGACAACAACCTGCCGCAGGGATTCAACTATATGGACTTGCCAACGCTGCTG
Organism: uncultured Prevotellaceae bacterium; assembly: GCA_945486445.1. Classification (GTDB taxonomy): domain Bacteria; phylum Bacteroidota; class Bacteroidia; order Bacteroidales; family Bacteroidaceae; genus Prevotella. The sequence goes on along the minus strand of CALYTD010000042.1, from coordinate 2,765 downwards.
AGTGACGAGCAATACATGGGCGAGGACGGGTTCTATCTGCTTGAACAGTTGCAGATGCGCAATAACTATCGTGGCAAGAACGCGCAGGCTGCGGGATACTTTACCGTTGACTTGCCTTTCGGGAAACTTGGCATACACGCCGGACTTAGGTTCGAGCACAATGACATGGAGCTTATCTCCAACACGCGGGACTATGAACTTAGCGAGATGAGCACACACTACAAGGGCGACGACTTCTTCCCCAGCGTCAACGCAACGTATAAGTTTAACGACAAGCACCAGATGCGTCTCTCGTACGGCAGGAGCGTCAACCGCCCGGAATTTCGTGAGGTCAGCCCGTCGGTGTATTACGATTTCGACCTCGCTTCCAGCGTGCAAGGCAGCACGGAGCTGAGTAACTGCTACATAGACAACATAGACTTGCGCTACGAATTCTACCCAAGTCGTGGCGAACAAATATCAATCGCAACCTTCTACAAACACTTTGATTCGCCGATAGAATGGACTTACACCGTGGCGGGCGGCACAGACCTCGTCTATTCATACAAGAATGCGCTGAGTGCGGACAACTACGGCATAGAACTCGACATCCGCAAGAGCCTCGATTTCATTGGCTTGCCGGACTTCTCATGGTCTTTCAACGGCGCATTGATAAAGAGTTCTGTGAACTTTGAGGCAGGTGCCAAGGAGAAAGACCGCCCAATGCAGGGACAGTCGCCGTACCTTGTGAACACCGGTATCTTCTACAAAAACAAGAAGGCGGCACTTGACGTGGCTCTGCTCTACAACCGCATAGGCAAGAGAATCATTGGTGTGGGACGCAGTTCTGGCAGCACCGGCAGTGACGACAACGCCCGTGTGCCGGACAGTTACGAGATGCCCCGCAACACCTTCGACCTCTCCATTACCAAAAGGTTCGGCGAACAGTGGGAAGTGAAGTTCAACGTGCGCGACCTTCTGGCGGAGAAGGTGTGCTACAAGCAGTTTGCCGACGTGGTGCAGGCGGACGGAAGCACCAAGGAGGTGGAGCAGATAACACGATGCTACAAACCCGGCAGGAACATAGGCTTGCAGGTAACGTACAGGTTCTGACAACACACCTTGCGGTAATCAGCACCTCTTTACAATGCAATCAGCACCTGATTGCACAGTGAACAGCACCTGATTGCAGTGTAATCAGCACCCTTTTGCGACGGAGGACGGTTGCCGCACGCGGAGGTACGCACCTTGGCGCGTAAGGAAAAAGGATTGAGGGCCAGGCAAGAGTGTGGAAACCAACCAGCATCAAGCCCCCAAACCACTAAACAACAAAATCACAAAACAACTTTATAGGTAACTATAAGCATCAACAAACAACAAACAAAAAGATGAAAACAATGAAAACAAAGAGTGTATTCGGATGCCTCGGCATCCTTGCGATGGCAGCGGCTTTCATGGCTTGCAGCAGCAGTGACGACGCAACAGGAGACAATGGTAACGGCGGTGGCACAGACAACGGTGCCTACGTGTGGACCACAGATGGCGGTGTGAAGGCTTGTGACCACATCCTCTTCGCTAACGGCAAAGAGGCAGCAGACGGCACAGAGATAGGCAACGGCGATGCGGAGTTTGTGTTTAAGGGCAAGCAGACGCTGAAGAAAGGCACATATACCTTGAAGGGTTGGGTGTATATAGCAGACGGCGCGGAACTGACAATAGAGCCGGGAACCGTCATAAAGGGTGACAAGGTGACCAAGGCAGCCCTCATAGCGGAGCGTGGCGGCAAACTGATAGCCAAGGGTACGGCGGCAGAGCCTATCGTCTTCACCTCCGCACAGCCCAAGGGCTCACGTCGTCCGGGCGACTGGGGAGGTGTGATTCTCTGCGGTAAGGCACAGAACAACCAGCAGGAAATGCAGATAGAGGGTGGTCCGCGCACCAAGCACGGTGGCAATGACGATGCCGATAACTCTGGTGTACTGAGTTATGTGCGCATTGAGTTCGCTGGTTATCCGTTTGATACTGACAAGGAGATAAACGGTCTCACACTCGGCTCTGTGGGCTCTGGCACGCAGATAGACCACGTTCAAGTGTCTTACTCCAACGATGACTCCTTTGAATGGTTCGGCGGTAAGGTCAACGCCAAGTACCTCGTGGCCTACAAAGGTTGGGATGATGACTTCGATACGGACAATGGTTTCTCCGGAAACGTGCAGTTCGGACTTGCGGTGCGTGACTCAAAGATTGCCGATCTGTCACAGAGTAACGGCTTTGAGAGTGACAACTGCGCTGACGGTTCTGCCGTGTCACCATGGACCAGCGCCACTTTCAGCAACATAACGTTTGTGGGTCCGAAACTGGATGCCTCTTTCCAGAACACTACTGACTACATCAAGGGCGGCAACTACTTCCCCAACAACGGTTCTTCTCTTGGCAAATTCCAGGCTGCAATGCACCTGCGCCGCAACACTCGCCTTAACTGCGTGAACTCACTTGCCATAGGTTATCCTATTGGTATCATCCTTGACAACGAGAAGGGCGACACTCAGGGAGCGGCAACACAGGGACTTATGAAGTTGCAGAACATCTGGCTTGCCGGTATGGACATAACAGGCTCTGACTATAACAAGGTTTATAAGGATGAACTTTATGACTATAAGGAAAAGACTACGGACGCAACGAAGAAGTCATTTACCTCCACTTTCTTCCTTGCGCAGCCCGGAAATGTGATTCGTGACGCATGGACGGACCTCGTGGAGAGCAATGGTTACACTCCGCTCGCTAAC
>CALYTD010000041.1 GCA_945486445.1 uncultured Prevotellaceae bacterium | reverse complement strand
CGCTGACAAACCGCAACGAGAACATCTTTATGGCACGAAGAAGGCATATATACCTGTTCCAAAACATGTACAAGACATGGAAGTTTGAGAGCGGGGATATGCTGATGCTTGACATGGACCTCAATTATAACAACACCAAACCGAGCGAGAGTTTCAACAACACCAGGACGTATTACGCCGCTACCGGCGCGACGGAGGTGCGCAACAGGTTCGGCGATACGCGCTCCATGAGTTACTACTACGATGCAAGTCTGCGTTATATGCTGCAACTTCCCAACGACTGGATGATAAGTCCGATCTACCAATACAGGCAGAATTACAGCAGCGACCATAACGAACGCTTCAACCTTGAGCGTCTTTCGGAGTCTGACTACAATGCTCTCGGATGGCTGCCGTCACTGCAAGAGGACATGATGAGAGCCTACGACACGGAGAACAGCCGCTCATACAACGAAATGAAACGCAGCCATAGCCTGCAGATGGAATTGCAGAGAGCCGCGGACAAGATGTATTTCTCAATGTCAATGGGTTACTATTTCTTGTCAGAGCGCATGAACTACCATGGCAATATGCTCGATACCATAGCCCGCAGGACATGGAGAGAGTTTATGCCACGCATCTATCTCCGCACAAGGGGCAAGACAACGAGACCCATTCAGTTCGACTACAGCACGAGAGTGACACCCACTTCCTTCGCAAGCCTCATGCCATTGCGCGACACTTCCAACCCGCTGGCAGTCACAATAAGCAACCCTAACCTGAAAAACAGGGTTACCCACACCGCCAAAGGGCGCATAACGTTCAAGAATGACTCCCTCGGCAGCAGTGTGTATGTGGGCTTTGAGACCCTGATAGAGCAGAACGCGGTGGGCAACCGCACCACCTACGACGCGGTAACGGGTGCATATACCAGCATGACCGACAACGTTGACGGCAACTGGAGAGCCTTTGTCAACAGCGGATGGCAGCGTCCTCTCGATGCGAAAAAGCGTTTCCGCATGGACATTTACGGCAAGGCGGAGTACCAGAGAAGCGTGGATTTCGCCACGGTTACAGTCGCTTCCGGAAGCGGGAACGGCTCTTCCATCATGGAATCGCCACTCTCCAAGGTTGATAACGTGAACCTCATAGCCTCCGCCAAGTTCACTTATAAGCTGGGAGACTTCGCTGCCGGCATCAACGGTAAGATAACATCACGCCACACAAGGGGCAAACTCGATATAGTAAAAGACATTGATGCCAACGACATACAGTACGGATTCAACGCCACATACACCATCCCCGTGGTGAAACTGACCCTTGCCACCGACATGACCATGTACTCACGCCGGGGTTATGAGAGCAGCATGATGAACACGGACGAACTCGTCTGGAACGCGCAACTGTCCCGCTCATTCCTCAAAGGCGCACTGACAGCGAAGGTACTGGCGTATGATCTGTTGCAGAACATCAACTCCCGACGCTACAATGTCAACTCACAAGGCCGCACGGAGACGTGGTATAACTACATACCGAGATACGTAATGTTCAGCCTTGCGTATAAGTTCACGCGGAAACCGAGGAAGAGTTAGGGAATAAGAGTTGGTTGTTAACTATAAATTGTTGTCACGTTAATGGGCTTATCCGACTTTGAACATATCGCCAGAGAGTTGCGTCCGTGCCTTGTTGGCATAGGATTAGACTTCTTTGGCGATGCTGATAAGGCGGAAGATGTGGCTCAGGAGGTGCTGATGAGGCTGTGGCTGCTGCGTGAAAAGATAGACTTCACGGTGTCAGTCAGGCCTCTTGCCGTCAGAATGGCAAAGAATTTGTGTGTCAGTATGTGGCGACACGATAACCGTGTGGTGCTGACGGCGGAGGGAAAGGGCGTTGCCGCCACCGCCACCGTCACCCCCTCAGAGATGGAGGACAGCGACAATGCGCGGCTGTTGCATTGCGCTATGGACCGTCTGACGGCCGGAGAGCGGCGTCTTATGCGGCTAAGGAACGAGGAAGGAATGGACATTCAGCAGATAACTGCTATCACAGGGCTTGCCCCACGCTCCGTAAGCGTGATTCTGAGCAGGGCAAGACACAAGATTATGGAGATGCTAAAGAAAGGAGGTCACCTATGAATGACATCAATACTTTGATACAACGCTACCTCAATGGCGACACTTCCCTGCAAGAAGAGAGGCTTCTTGCGGAGATGATAGACCGCAGTCCTGATGCCACAAAAGAGCAGAAGGCATTGGCGGAGATGCTTCGTTGCCGTGCTGTTCACGGCGAGGACGAGATGGAACAGTGGCTTGCCGAGGACGAGACAGCTGTCTTTGACAGCATAATGGCGCAGCGTCGCCGCCGTCGTTGGCCGTTATGGACGGCTGTAGCGTCTGTCATTGCGCTGCTGTGCATGGCTGTTTGGCTGGGCATTGGCGGCGAAGACCGTGGAGAACCGCCCGTGGCGGTGGTGGAGACCGCTCCTCCACGTCAGGCGGAAAGGGTGAAACCGGAAGAGGAGAGTGCCCCTATACCCCAGCGTCATGTGCCGCAGGAGAAAGTGACAGCCGCCTCTCCGCCGAAGAAAGAGGTACCGCCAGAGAAGGCGGAAGAGCCTTCCCCGGTGACTATGGACGACTTGCAGGATGCCATTGCCATGATAGAGACACGCCTGAACAAGGTTGTTGACAGCGTGGCGAAGGCTCAGGCAGAGCAGGTTATCATGTCAGACGCACGCCTGTCAAGGCTTGCTTACAATACAAAGACAATCCCACCACAGTAAAAAATATAGTCAGTTATGTGCAGATTTATACTTCTCATGCTTGCGGCTATTGCCGCGTTGCCCTCCGCCGCATGGCGGAACGTGGAGCGTAATACGCTCGAAAAGGCGATAGAGACCTTCCGCTCATCACCGGAACTGATGCACTACACGGAGCATAATGGGCAGGGTATATATGTGTATTACTTCAAATATACCTGTAAGGACGGCGAGATAACCGACCCGTTGTTCCGTCCCGGCGTGCTGCAAAGGCTGGAAAAGGCGTTCGACGGCAACGCCTCCACGGTGCAGTCACGTTACATTCACCGTAAGGCTGACGGCAAGTCGCCGTTGAAAGCGCTCACCTTCACGTGGCCTAACACATACATGAGGACCGTGAGTTTCAGCTTTTACATTAATGACAGCACCGACTACCGTTTCCTTACCTACGCTTCTCCCGACACGGTGCGCGCCTGTTACGCCCTGGTATGGAACGAATCTCGCTTCAATGACCATGCCGGAACGCCGTACAGGTGCTTTGACGGCTACGTAATGACCCTCACGGGCAACCACTGGGACTATGACACCTCGTTCTATAAGTATATCTATGACGATAGCGACAGGCTGCGTAAGTTAGAGCGTGAGGCATCGACAGCGCAGCCGGAACAACTGGATTACGCCATATTTCTTGCCAAGATAGACGAACTGGACAAGATTTTCATGGAGGGAAAGCGTGCCAATGACTTGGGAATGATGAACGCTGCCGTATATACCGCGGCCAAACTGCTGCGCGGTTACAATGCTGAACTGACGCAGACACAGTGCACTCAGATTGGCAGTGTGCTGCAACAGTGGCAGAAGAACGTCACGGACACGGTGCTGTCACTGCAACTCATACAGACGGTGGGGGTGCTGGCAGACAAGATACGGTACGTAAACACCGACAGCGTGAGGCACAGTTTAATCGTCAGGTCGCATGATTTCTTTGCCATTAACCTGCAAAAGGAAGCGGATGAGCGTGATATGTACAAGGAATACGCCTACCGCAGCAGCGACATGGGGGCGGCATACCCGTGGCAGTTGACGGGCATCACCCCCAAAGGCAGCAGGTATGTCACCGTGATACCCACGTTGTTGTACAGCGAGGAGAGCGTGCGCAAGGTGAAGGACGGCACATTCACCTTCACGAAACGCCTGCAACGTGGGCAGTTTATGAAGGTTTTTGACGATGAGGCAAAGGAAATATGGTGGGTGATAAACGACTCCCTGCCCGTGCATCTCAACATGAACGACGGCACGGTGGAGGGCTCTGACCTCAACAAGCGTTTCCTTTCCTACCAGCGCCGCGTGCGCAACATGGCGCGGGATGTACTGAAATATTCCACGTACATCGACGGTTACCTGACCATTGTTGACGAGGCAGGCTACAATTCGGTGGTGGATTCGGTGCGGAAGATACAGTATGAGGCTATAACCGACAACAAGGACAACATAATCCCCGCCTTCTACCTGCCCGAACTGTGTACGGAGATGCCGCCGGAGATGCTCGACAGCGTGATGAAGCGCGGCTATGCCTATTCCGGCCACGTGGCTATGCAGCCGGCGTGGGCATTCTATGAGGGACAGAAGAAGCGTCTGCCCGGACAGATGTACCACGATGTGGAGTTAGAGGACGCCGCGGGCGACCCCCACAGACTCAGCGAATATGTGGGCAAGGGCAACTATGTGCTGCTGCATTTCTGGAGCACTTGGGAGGGCAGTTCACGCGGGGAGTTGAAGATTATCAAGAACATAGTGAGGGAATACAAGGACAAGCCGCTGACGGTGATAGGCGTCTCGCTCAACAAAGACAGGCAGGACTGGCGGAACTACATCAGTGCGCGCAACCTGAAATGGACGCACCTCTCGAACATTAAGGTGTTTGACAGCCCCGCAGCCAGGGCCTACGGCGTGATTTCCATGCCCATGACGGTGCTCATTGCGCCCGATGGCAGGATAGTGATGCAGGGTGTGCAGCACGAGAGGTTGCCTGAGGAGTTGCGCAGGATACTTCCATAGCCTTTGTAATCAGCCCCTGTTCGCATTGTAATCAGCACCCGTTCGCATTGTAATCAGCCCCCTTTCGCGCGCTAATCGACACCCGATTGCGAGGGAGGAAATGGCAAAAACAACAAAAAACGGGGTCGCAGGACGGAAAAATATGCCCTTTTCTTGCATAATTCAGGAAAACATAGTACCTTTGCACTGCTGTGGTGCGCACTGTGGCGTGTCACGTTCATACGATGGTCTGATAGTTCAATGGATAGAACAAGTCTCTCCTAAAGATTAGATCCGGGTTCGATTCCCGGTCGGACCACATGAAAAAGCGAAGGCAGGAAACCTTAATCACGGTCTCCTGCCTTCGCTTTTTCGTTTTATGTAACTTGCTGTCGCCTACTCGCAGATGGTGAAGTCCAGTTGTTTCTTGTCGAGATTGGCTTTCGCTACCTGTATGCGCACTGCGTCGCCAAGTTGGTAACGGTTGTGGCGGCGGCGTCCCACGAGGCAGAAGTTGCGCTCGTCAAACTCGTAATAGTCGTCTTTCAGGTCGCGGATGGGTATCATTCCCTCGCAGTGGTTCTCGTCTATCTCGGCGTATATGCCGTAACTTGTTATGCCGGAGATGTGGGCATCGAATTCCTCCCCGAGGTATTGGCTCATGTATTCCACCATCTTGTACTTTATGGAATCGCGCTCGGCGTTAGCCGCTACCTGCTCCATGTCGCTGCTATGTTCGCATAATTCCTCGTAATGTTCTCTGTTTGCTGAGCGTCCTCCCTGCTCATATCTTGTCAGCAGGCGGTGAACCATGGTGTCAGGGTAACGTCTTATTGGCGAGGTGAAGTGCGTGTAGTAGTCGAATGCCAGCCCGAAGTGCCCGATGTTGTGCGTGCTGTACTTCGCTTTCATCATGGCGCGAAGTGCCACAAGCTGTATGGCGTTGCCCTCAGCCTTGCCTTGGCAGGCATCCATGAGGGAGTTGAGGGCGCGGGCTGTGGCTCCCTTTGTGCCGGTGGATTTCATTTTATAGCCGAATTTCACCACGAACGAGCGCAGCGTTTCCAACTTCTGCGGGTCGGGATTGTCGTGCACACGGTATGGGAGTGTCTTGGCTTTCTTGCCTTTTGCCACCTTTCCCACGCTCTCGGCAACGGTTCTGTTGGCAAGGAGCATGAATTCCTCAATGAGTTTGTTGGCGTCTTTTGAACGCTTGAAGTAACAGCGTATGGGCTTGCCTGTGCTGTCAATGTCGAAGCGCATCTCCTCTCTGTCGAACTTCACGGAGCCGTTGTCGAAGCGTTTGGCGCGCAGTTGTTTTGCCAGACGGTCGAGTGTGAGCAACTGGTAGGCGTTCTCGCCCTGCAACCTGCCCTCGGTCATGCGTCTGTCAAGTTCTTCCGCCGGCATGAACGTGCCTTCCGCGAACGGCTGTGAGGGGTCGGGACGGTTGTTCTCTATTATTTCCTGCACCTCTTCGTAGGCGTAACGGCGATTGCTTTTTATCACGGTGTGTACGATTCGGAAACTCTTTACCTCCGCCTTGTCGTTCATGTCGAAGATTACGCTGTATGCCAGTTTCTCCTCGTCAGGGCGCAGTGAGCAGATGTAGTTGCACAGTCGCTCCGGCAACATGGGTATTGTGCGATCCACGAGGTATATGCTTGTGGCGCGTTTTACCGCTTCCTTGTCGATGATTGACCCCTCTGTGACGTAGTGTGAGACGTCGGCGATGTGCACACCCACCTGCCATAGCCCGCTGTCAAGCCGCTGAATGGACAGCGCGTCGTCAAAGTCCTTGGCGTCGTGGGGGTCAATGGTGCAGGTGAAGACGTTGCGGAAGTCCTCGCGCTCGGCGTAATCCTGCTCCGTTATCTTGTCGCTGATTTTCTCGGCAGCCTCTTCCACCGCCTTGGGATATTTGTATGGCAGTCCGTATTGCGCCAGTATGGTGTTCATCTCGGCGTCGTTGTCGCCTTTTTCTCCAAGTATGTCTATCACCTTCGCCACTATATTGCGCCGTTCTCCGTCAGGCCATTGCGTGACTTTCACCACTGCGCGCTGGTTGGTCTTGCCCCCCTTGAGTTGTGACTTGGGTATGATGATGTTGGTTGACAGTGGCTCTTGGGGTATGAGGAAGGCGAACTCGCTCTCCACGCGCAGCCTTCCGACGAACTGGTCCTTCTTCCTTTGCAGTATCTCTATGACCTGTGCCTCGCGGATGTGGTTGCGCCGGCGTGCCATGAGGCTCACTTTCACGCGGTCACCCTCTAACGCTGACATGGAGTTTCGCTCTGCCACGAAGATGGGTTTGTCGCTGCCGTCGGGCGTAAAGGAGTTCTTGCCGTTGGTCTTGGCGTGGAAGATGCCTTCCATCACCTGTGTGTTGTCTGCCAGACGGTATGATGATTCGGAGATACGGACGAGGAAATCGTCCCATGCCATCTCCTCGAGAATGTCTATGGCAAGCATCTTCAGCGGGTGAGTGTTTAGTTTCAACTGCTTGAACACTTGCTTTATGGAGAATGTCTCGCCCGGCTGTGAGGAGAAGAACGCCTCTAACTTTTCTGCCAGTTGGGCTTTGCTCATGCGCTTTCCGCCCTTTTTCTTTCCGTTCTTGTTGCCCATAGTTGATAAATTTTAAGTGGGTTTGTTGGGGTTTATCTGGCAGGGTGCAATATGCTCTGGTATCGTTCTTTGTCCAATAACAGTTTTTTTGCCTCCTGCACCTGTGTGTCTGCCTTGAGAGAGTTGGCTATTGCTCCGCGTTGGTAGTAGTAGGCTGCGATTATATCCCTTTCTAATAGTTTCTGTATGGTGTTGCGATTGTTGTCGAGTTCGCGTTCAAGGTTGTGTTGTAACTTGACTTTCAGCGCGTCAAACTCTGCCTTCGCATCATCGTAATATCCCTCGAACTTAGCCATTTTTACCAGTTCTTCAAACTGTTTGCTTGTCTCCCTGTCATATTTGAAACCGCTTTCCACTACTTGTTTCTTGAACTCTGCGTAGTCGTTGTCGGTGATATTGAACTCTTCCGCGGGTGCTATTGTCGGGTGACGACGTATGTAATCCACCACGTAATGGAACATCACCTCCGTAGAGTCGAGGCCACTCTGTTGTAAGTAGTATGCGATGTTGGGCAGGGAATCTGCCTTTACCTCTATGTCAGGCTTTATTCCGCCACCGTCACGCACTGTTCTTCCGCCACGAGTCTTAAACTCTCTGGTCAGTGAGTCGGGTATGTGCTCACGGTATCCGCCACCCGTGTGCTTGTAATTAACGGCCTGTATGCAGCGTCCGGATGGTATGTAGTATTTGGAGGTGGTCAGTTTCAGACTGCCGTCGTGTGGTAAATCCACGGGCAGTTGCACCAGTCCCTTGCCGTATGTGCGTGTTCCCATCACCACGGCACGGTCAAGGTCTTGCAG
>CALYTD010000040.1 GCA_945486445.1 uncultured Prevotellaceae bacterium | reverse complement strand
GTGTAAAAGTACAGTTGTTTTAGGTCATCAAAGGTGAAAACCATTGGTCTCAGCGGTGCATATCGCTCATCCCACACCTCGTCTGATATATTATTATGGCGTTGCAGGTCATCGCATATCCCCATAGTTCTTATTGCTACGGAGGCGTCATTGGTCAAAAGCAACACTTTCTTGCCTGCTGCGAAGAGGTCAGCAACCTTTCTTATTATCGCAGGGTCAGCAAAAGAGGCGTGGTGTGACTCTGCTCCTATACCGTCAATGCGCAGTCTGTTCTCACGCTGTTGCGCGAGAATGAGCCGCTTTGCCAAACGGGCTGCGGTGTTAAGACATACTATATTGTCTGTAAAGTCAGCATCACGATGGTTTGCTGGGTCCTGCATTGAGGCGAAACGGTCTATCTCTTCATAGGTCTCCCCCATCATAATGAATCGTCCGCCACGGTATTGCGTCAGTTTGGAGATGAACTCTAACTGTCTTTCAAACTGCAATCTGGCATTGTATCTGGGGTCAGAATGACTTGAAGTGTAGCCTACAAGCAGTTCAAGCCAGATGTTAGTGTCGCTTATTACCACGTCATAGTCAAGCACTCTTGCAAGTGTTTCCTCGAGGAACTTGTGCCGTTTCTCTATCTCTTCCAATGTAAGTTGCTGTATTTGTTGGTCTGTTAGCACAATGTTTCGCATCGGTGCCTGCATCAGTTCAACAATGTTCCTTATCTGGATAGAGGGTAACGCTGGTATTTTCTGCTCTTGTTTGGCATTTGTCGAGCGTGTATTCTCCGTCTGTTCTGGTGTGTTTTGGGGCGTGTTTTGCTGCTCCTGCCTTTCTGACAGATGGTTTTCGTCCTGCTGCGGCACTGCTATCGGGGTTTGTTCCGCCTCTGCTGCCACTGCAATCTCTGCTGTAACGCTTTCCGTTACCTGTGTTTCTTCGTTTTTCTTTGCAGTTTTCACAGCCCTTGCTGAGCGTGGTTTCCGTACTGTTTTCTTGGTTGTCTCACCCTTATCTGCGGTCTGTTTCGCAGCTGTCTTTCGTGATGTCCTTGCCTTTTGTGGCTGTTTCTTTGGAGACTCCGCCTGTGGTGTCTCCTGAATCGTCTGTTGGTTATTGTCCATTAAGAATTGATGTTTGTCGGCCTCACCTGCTCATTTCCTTGTAAAGGGTTGTCAAAGTGAGGCCTCGTGATTACATCCCAAGTTGGTATATGGCCTCGCTGACCTCAGGAGTGATAGGATAGAAGAAGCCGAACTTATTGCCTTTGTTTACGTGCAAGCGTCTTACCATCTCAGGAATGTCTGGATTTTCTATGCCTAATTGTTTGAAGGTAACAGGCAATTTGAGGTCGTTGTGCAGGAAGTCCTTGAACAGTCTTATTCCTTCCAGTGCTTTTTCCTCTTCGCTACCATAGTCTTTTGCCACGCCCATCACACGTTCTGCGAACTGTGCTATGCGTTTTGGGTGGTGCTTTGCCATAAAGGTCATGTATGCAGGGGTTATCACTGCCAGTCCTGCTCCGTGCGTAACGTCATACATTGCGCTTACTTCGTGCTCCAGTTGGTGACTGCTCCAGTCTTCTATGCAGCCTACTCCACAGGTTCCGTTGTGTGCCACCATGCCACTCCACATGATGTTTGCCCTCGCGTCATAGTCCTCTGGGTTTGCCATTACCTTGCGTCCTTCGTTGATGATTGCCATTAATACTCCCTCACACATACGGTCACCGACCTCCGTATTCTCTGTGTTTGTGAAGTAACGTTCAAGTATGTGTATCATCATGTCGCATATTCCTGATGCCGTATGCCATGCTGGCAGGGTCATGGTGATTGCTGGATTCATGACAGCGAACTTCGGGCGCAGCGTCATTGGTTGCTTGATGCCCAGTTTCTGTTGTGTTGATTCTTTTGTTATCACAGCGTTTCCTGAGCCTTCTGAGCCTGCGGCTGGTATTGTGAGCACTACTCCTACTGGCAGTGCTTCGTCCACTTTGGCTTTGCCTATGAAGAAATCCCAGAAGTCACCTGCATACTTTACGCCACAGGCTATGGCCTTAGCGGTGTCTATTACGGAGCCGCCGCCAACGGCAACGATGAAGTCCAAGCCCTCGTTCTTTACCTTTTCTATTCCTTCATACACCTTTCCGTCTGTGGGATTAGGCCTTACTCCGCCCATTGTTGACGTGTGTATGCCCTGTTCTTCCAAGGCTTTGACAACGCGATCAAGCAGTCCGCTCTTCACGGCACTGCCTCCGCCGTATATCACCAATGCCTTACTTGCGCCGTATCTTTTTGCCAGTTGTCCTGATTTTTCCTCTGTGTCTTTGCCGAACACGAACTCTGTTGGGGAATAAAATGTGAAATCTATCATTGTTTTTTGCTATTGTATATATGTGGAGGGGATTGTCATGCCGGATTATTGTTGCCGTTTATTATCCTTTCCACATCGTTAAGTATTTTCTTGTATGGTGCTGATGTGGTGTAACCCATGTTTTTTTTAAGCATTGACGGTATGTCACTTTGTAGTTTATTATAGGCTGACAACTCATTCTGTAACTGTACTATGTGTTGTGCGTTGTGCCTTATCTCCCTTTCCCTTTCCCTTCTCAGCTCGTCACATACGGTTTGTACCGTTGGTGCCACTACGCAGTCAAACAGGTGGTGACCGTGTATGTATAGATAGGTTGTCTCTTGTGTCACTCCTAACCGTAGTATGTCTTCTTTTGTTTTCAGGTATTCCTCTTTCCTGTCGGGGTATATTTTCCGCAGTTCGTTTATCCTTACGCGTACCTTACGGCGCACTCTTTCTATGTTACCCATCAGTTCCTGTATGCGTGAGTGCCTTATTTCTACTGTCCTGTTGAAGTCTGTTATGCTGAATCTGGAGTATTCTCTTTTTCTGTATAGCATTATACTCCACACAAACAGTGGGAATATTGCCTTGCTATATTCTGCAAGGAACGTCTCAAAGTCAAACAGCGAGTGGTCGTTGAGCGTTGACATCACGCAGACATTGTGCAGTGATTGTGCGTAGCACTGGTAGTTTTCTATGGCATATACGTAAGTATGCACCACGTAAGGGCTATTCAGCATGAATTCTGACTGGTATGTCATGCCCTGTATCAGGTAGTCATAGTCAGCGTCCACGCAGGCCATCATGCTACTTCCTGCCCCCTGCTGCATTATTGACAGCAGTGCCTGCTTCTTGCCTTTGTTAAGTGTTGTGCGGCTTGGCAGCATCACTTCAAAGTAGCGTGTCTCGTCCTCAAAGTTACTGAGCACCATTCGCCAGAAAAGAATGTCGTCATAACTCTCCACGTATGCCACAATCTTTCTGCGTGCATTTTTACCTTTCAGTTTGTTTGCCGCATCAACATAGTCGCTTGATATGTAGTCGGTTAATGGCATATTCGGAATCTCTGGATTCGTGGTTTGGTATTATTGGTTTCAGGGGGTGTGAATGCAGTCCTTGTAATCAGGTGCTGATTACATGGCAATCAGGTGCTGTTTATATTGCAATCAGGTATTAATTACGTGGTAATCAGGTGCTGATTGCGTTTGTGTCTCACACCTCTATCTCGCTTACCTCTGTCACTCGGTCTGTCCATCCGTCCATTATCACGGCGGGGGAGTGCGTTGTAAGTATCACCTGCACGTTGGGATTGAGTTTCATGATGATGTTGATAAGTCTTTTCTGCCATTCTATGTGCAGGCTTACCTCTGGCTCGTCCATGAACAACACGTATGGCTGATGGTCCTCCACAAGCACCGTCAGCAGTATCACCAGCATCTGTTTCTCACCGCTTGACAACTGATAAGGCATCAATGTCTCGCCCATCTGCATGAAACGAATCTCGTTTTCCGTCCTGATAATGGTCTTACTGGTGTCTTCAAACAGGCTGTCCACAATGTCATGGAAGTGTTTTTTGCTCTCTGACAACCGCTGTGCCAAGACTGGGGCGTCTGGCTTTCCGCTCTGCAACATTTCTATTATCCTGTTGCCGAGGTTCACCTGATAATCCAGATAACGCCGTTGAAGCGTAAAAAGTTGCAGGTCCAGTTCTGTAACTATCTTGAAATCAAGGCGTGACGTGAGCTCCGCATTAATCAGAGGACGGTCAAACGACCTTATAACATCAAAGCGTATGGTATCTGCATCAGCCTCATGCACACTCAGTTTTACGCCGTTCTCATTGTCAATCTCTCCGTGCGACACAATTAATGGCGCCACAACCTTGTTCAATATAGTGCTCTTACCCACACCATTAACACCGCTTAGGATGTTAACGTGCCTGTCAAGCTGCCACAATATATGCTTTCTGCCATTCCATAGAGAGGCTATCTCTATCTGTTTTATGTACTCTGCGTATTTCATACAACGAAGGATTAACCGTTATACACTTCTGCAAAGGTACTAAAAAAGGGGCAACGGTCAAACTATTTTTTATATTTTAACACCCGAACATACGGTGCCATTCCTGGAATACGGCAACGCCTTCCTCGCCGAACTTTGCCAACGACTTCTCCGCATGGTCAAAGGTCTTGCAGCGATCCAGTTTTGTTTTTGAGAAGAACTTGTCCGCATAGCATACTATTTTCTCCTCCATCGTCTCCGGCGTGAGGTCCTGTTCCGGCAGTGGCAGGCCCTGTGTCCTTATCGTCTTGGCTGTCAATCCTGTGCCCGTGTGCCTTGCACACACCCTTGCGTATGGCGTTATGTCGAAGTCGGGCAGGTATTTAGCGGCATAGTCCGTCAACATCTCCGCTCCCAGCAGACCGTGACGTATGTATGGCTCGTTGCCAAAACAGTGTATTCCTGCTGCATCACACCTTACAATACCTATGTCATGCAGCATAGCTGCGTCATAAACAAACTGGCTGTCAGCACCCAGTTCCGGGTGGCTCTGGCATATATCCCGTGCCAACTCAGCCACACTCCTGCTGTGAGTAAGCAGTATATGCCTCAGTTCACGATATATCTCTTCGGGAAAATAATAGTCAATTATCTTTTGGTAGAACATAGTTTTCTTCTTAGGTTGCTGTTTGTTGGTTAAAGGTTTTTGGTCTTCCTGATATTGTTCAGTGACCTCCAACCATAAACCTCCACCCTTGTTACCTTTATTTCAGGAATATTCCCTTCACCACTGTGGCAGAGGCTCCGGTGCTACCAGTATGCTGTAGGTGGAATCCCCCGTACACATTGGGGTGTGACATGGTTGCTGTCAACCTTTGACAGGCACCTTCTACATTAGTATTTTCTATCGTTGCGCTCAGTGTTTCACCCTCCGCCGTAAGGCTGACAATGCACCCTCTCTTGAAGATGTCACACCGCTGCGGCTCAGAGATGCGGCTAATCCTACCGTCATTGTATTCCACGAGGTATGTCTCCACGGCGTGGTCATAGTCTGGCGTGCGTATGAAACGTATGCCATAACCTGTCAATGTGCGTGTATTGAACTTTATACAGATGTCAAGATACTGCCCCGTAGCCGAGCCAAAGCCTTGTCCTGGTCCTTTGCAAGGGTCCAGGGTGACTCGACAGGTCTGCCTTGTCACCTTCTCATTCTCGTCACGCGGAGTGAACATCATGCGTGCTCCCTTCTGCAGTTGCACCAACCCCCACGAGCCCTCAGCACCATCTACGCCCTCATCATATCCCCATGAACTTCTACTGTTGTCCGCTATCCAGTCATATTCCGCCGTGTCCGTAGGCTTATAGCAGTCCAATGTCCAACCGCCGGGCACTATTTTCTGCTGCACCTGCAAGGCGAATGGCGGCAGTTCTACGGGCAACGGCTCTGTGGGTGTGGGCACTTCCAGCGGCTTTCCGTTAAGGGTGCAGCCCCTCATCACGCACAGATGCTTTGGGTCCGGGCGCTTGTTCCACTCTATACGCAGTGCTGGGTCATCGCTTGTCCACCTGCAATTATCCATTGTTACGGGGCCGCTGACCTTGGTAAGATATTGTGTTCCCTGCGTCTTGCTGTGTATGTCGCAGTCTATAAACACCGCTCCCTTACGTCTGTCAGTGGTGTAGAAGGGCTTACTGCTATACAGAGTGAACTGGCACTGACGGTAAACGCCAGTACCACACAGTGCATCGTCGGTACATTCAAAGTAGCATTTCTCAAACACTGTGTGCTCTCCGCCAACGAAAGGACAAAGGTTCAGGCGCGAGATGAAGCGGCAGTTACGCAGCAGGTAGCGGTCGCCACTGCATATAACGAGTTGTGCCTGCACTATGGCGGACTTCCTTTTGCTGCGATTTTTGCGTGGGTCTTTATTATATATAAGGTCAACGTTGCAATAATTGCCAAATGTTATGTTCTCGGCCTGTATGTCATTGCCAATGAAATGGAACATGGTGAAATTGCCTATTGCCCCCTGTGTCTGTCCGCGGTTACATGCAAGGACCACGTCATTGGCATTGTTGCTGAGACCGACAAGTCTCACCCGGTCCATTTTCACAGTCATAGCGAAGGGTGTGTTCTCACCTTTCGCTGGCTTTCTTACCGCTTCTTCGTCGGGATTGTCTATCCAATAGACGGAGGGGGTGATGTATATCTCCGTCCATAGCGTGTCCTTGCCGTTGTTACGTTCTACAAAACGCAGTGCTTCATTCACCGTGCGAAAGGTGAAACGGCTCTCGTTGGTCTTTTTATCGTTGACCAACAACCGTTTACTATTTGTCTTCATCGTTGTTCCCTTGTAGGGGAATGTTGTCTGCGCCACGGCACATAGGCCTTGTAGCAACAGCAGGAATATGGTCAGGCAGTTTCTCATTGTATTGGAATAGTTAATACGTAGTGCAAAAGTACGGTTTTATTCTCAAACATACAAGAAAGTGATTATTTTTCTGTAAGTATCTTAAAATATTTTGTGCGCATAGGAAAACTTCGTACATTTGTACGCAGGTAAGGCAAATTATCATCAAACTTATAAAACAACCATATTATGAAACCATTTTACTTTTTCCTTGCTCTGGCCGTTAGTGCTGTTGCTTCGTGTGGCAATAAAAAGGCTACGGGTGTGTCAGGCACTGTCGGTGACTCTCTTACTGTAACCGACAGCGTCACCGTGGAGGCTGTTCCAACAGCCCATGTCATTACTAAGAGCGAATACAAGAAGCATGACAAATACTGCGATGTGAGCCTTGAAGTGGAGTGGCCGGAAGGCAACGACATAGTGCCCACCGCCATAAGGAAAGACCTGCTGAAACGCATTGACAGTTACCTTGCTCTTGAAGGTAATACAAGGTGCATTGCTGCATACAAGAAAGGCGATGCCTCCTTGCAGGAAGCGGTGACATACTACGGCACACAGACGTTCAAACAACTTTCTGAAGAGTCAGCAGAGAATCACGAAATAAGGATTGAGACTGGCAGAGAATATGCCGAGCAACAGGGTGAGGAGTTTGAGATACCAGAGATAGCGACGTTCAGCATAGACTTAGAAGTGGATAAAGAACATGATACCGAGCGATACTGCGTGTTCAGCATAGAGAAATATTATTATAGTGGTGGCGCACACGGAATGACCTTTTGCAACGCTGGCATAACATACAACAAGGCTGACGGCAAGGTGTTTGACAAATTCATTGAACCCTCGGTGGTAAAAGCCATGCAGCCACTGATACGTAAAGGACTGGTGGAATACTTCTCTGAACAGGACCCCAACGTTACGAACGCCACGCTGAACGATATGTTACAGATTGAAAGTAACACCATTCCGCTGCCCTCTGACACGCCATATCCCTCAGAGGAAGGACTGGTTTTCTGTTACGCGCATTACGAGATAGCCTGCTACGCGGCAGGAAGACCAACCTTCTGCATACCTTACAGCAAGGTGAAACCCTACCTCACGGCAGAGGCCATAGCACTACTCGGACTGTAAAGCGGGAGTAATTGCGAGGTAACGGCTGTGATGGTATCTCAGTTATTTAGTTGTTTAGCGGTTTAGTTATGAACATTCTATGAGTAGAAAAAACGTCAATACGTTGTGGTTTGTTCTTAATGTTGCGGCAATCAGGTGCTAATCGCATAGTAATCAGGTGCTGATTACAACATGATTTGGTGCTGATTACACACGGGAATACTGCTGACGGTATTATGACCAGCGATATTCCCGTTTTTATGTTGATACGGCCCGTGGCAAAAAAGGTTCGGGGTGGCAATAATACGGTATGCATTACGCTGTGGCCGTGAACAAGATAAGGGGACACCAGGCCAGC
>CALYTD010000039.1 GCA_945486445.1 uncultured Prevotellaceae bacterium | reverse complement strand
GGCATTGGTGCCATTAGACCCTTGATAAGGTTAGGACCAACTACGTCACCAGGGAATACTTTGGTGAAATCGCAGCCTACCTCTTGTGCCTTTCCAATCTCGGAAGGAGTAAGACAACCAGGACAATATGTTACGCAACGGCGATTGCAAACAATCGCAATGTCTGGGTTGAACAGTGGGCCGACGATGAAGTTGGCACCAAGTTGCAAATATAGTGCTGCTGTTGGGGCATCAACAACGGAACCAATGCCAAGAGCAAGCTCTGGACATTCTTTGTCAACGTACTTAGCAAGTTCTGCAAATACTTCCTGAGCGAAGTCGCCACGGTTGGTGAATTCAAATGCTCGTACACCACCATCGTAACAAGCTTTAACGACTTTCTTTGCTACTTCTACATCTTTATTGTAGAATACTGGAACCATTGGAGCCGCTGCAATCTTCTGCATGACGGCGAGTTTATCAAATTTTGCCATTTTGTTATTTGTTTAATGTCGTGCTGGCATTATCTATAATATAATAATGTGTGCACACTATATGATATGCTGTCCAATTGTTTTAACGTTGTACACGACCGTTAGCGTTGCCACCTGCAAGAGCCTCTACCTCGGCTACGCTTACAAGGTTGTAATCACCGTTGATGGTATGCTTGAGGGCTGATGCTGCAACAGCGAACTCCAATGCCTCACCTTGTGTTTCCTTTGTAAGGAGGCCATGGATAAGACCGCCGGAGAAAGAGTCACCACCGCCTACGCGATCGATGATAGGGTTGATTTCATAACGCTTTGACTGGTAGAATTCCTTACCGTCATAGATCAGAGCTTTCCAACCATTGAACGTAGCAGAGAAAGACTCGCGGAGTGTAGAAACAACATACTTGAAGCCGAACGTCTCCTTCATCTGTTTGAAGATGCCTTCATAACCGGCTGCGTTTGTCTCTCCACCCTCAACATCTGCCTCTGGTTTGAAGCCGAGACACAACTCTGCATCCTCTTCGTTGCCGATACATACATCGACATACTGCATGAGTGGGCGCATGATAGATATTGCTTTTTCTGATGTCCATAACTTCTTACGGAAATTAAGGTCAACAGATACGGTTACGCCATGACGTTTTGCTGCTTCGCATGCAAGTTTTGTAAGTTCTGCTGCTTTGTCTGATATAGCAGGAGTTATACCAGACCAGTGGAACCAATCTGCCCCCTCCATGATAGCATCAAAATCAAAATCTGAAGGATCTGCCTCTGCAATAGCTGAGTTTGCACGGTCATATATTACCTTTGAAGGGCGCATAGATGCACCAGTTTCACAATAATACAGACCTACACGGTCACCGCCACGAGCAATGTATTGTGTGTTTACACCGTAACGACGTAGTGAGTTAACAGCTATTTGACCAATTTCATGTGCAGGGAGTTTTGTTACAAGATAGGCATCGTGGCCATAGTTCGCACAACTTATAGCGACGTTGGCTTCGCCACCACCAGGAATAATACGGAAGATGTCTGTCTGAATAAAACGGTCTTGACCATTAGGAGAAAGGCGAAGCATAATTTCGCCCAATGTTACTACTTTTGCCATAGTGATTGAATAATGGGTTATAAGGTTATATTAATTAGTATATGAATTCATAACAAGTATTTGAAAATTCAATGACAAATTTACAAATATTTTCTCAATAACCAAAGTTTTTTTATTGAAAAATGCTTTTTTTTGTGTGTTTCGGTAAAAAATAACGCTGTGTGTTCGCACAATTGGAATTATTTTGTTATTTTTGCACAACTTTTAATACTGTGGTATGTAGTTATGTAACCATTCACAGGATATTGAAGAGTATCAACAAAACGAGGACAAGTGAAATTAATATGCCTAACGAACGCATAACCATTAAAGACATTGCAGAAAAAGCAGGAGTATCAGTCGGAACCGTTGACAGAGTTTTACATAAGCGTCCAAATGTCTCGAAGAAAGCTCTTAGTCTTGTGACAAAGGCTTTGGAGGACATGAATTATGAGCCTAATATGTATGCCAGTGCGTTGGCTAATAGTAGGCGATATGATTTTTATTGCCTAATGCCAAAGCATGAGAGTGAGGCATACTGGGAAGAAGTGGAGCAGGGGCAGTATAAATGCTGTGATACGAGGCGTGATTTTCACGTTCATATCAATATGAAGTATTATAAGCGTAATGATGTAGATTCCTTTAATGAGCAGTCCAAGGCGATACTTGATGCAAACCCGGACGGCGTAATCCTTGTGCCATCGAAACTGGATGTTACCAGACCTTTTACAGACGCAATGCACTCCCGGAATATTCCGTTTATAATGCTGGATTCTTATCTGCCAGATTTGCGTCCGTTGGCTTTCTACGGGCAGGATTCTTTTGCCAGTGGATACTTCGCTGCCAAGATGCTTATGCTCATAGCGGGAAGAGAGAAGGAGATAATGTTAATGAAACAGACCCTTGATGGAGTGAATGTTGCAAGTAAGCAGCAGGATAATCGCGAGGTAGGTTTCAGACATTATATGGCAGACCATTTCCCAAATATCAAGATAATTGTTCTTGACCTGCCATACCAGTGTACTCGCAAGCAGCACAATATACTGTTGGAGAAATTCTTTCAAGAACACCCTGATACCCATCATTGTATAACCCTTAATTCCAAAGCTCACCTTGTAGGAGAGTTTCTGTTGAGGACTAACCGTCGTGATGTGCAGATAATGGGTTATGATATGGTGGAAAAAAATGCGCGTTGCGTACGTGAGGGTAGCATTTCTTTCCTTATTGCGCAGCATGGTTACCAGCAAGGTTTTTACAGTGTTGACGCTCTTGTCAGGGCTATAATATTAAAGAAGCATGTAACACCTGTCAATTACATGCCGATAGAGATACTTGCCAAGGAGAATGTAGATTTCTATCGCAGGACACAGATATGATAATATCTAACTAACAATATAATTATAAACAATATAACCCTAAGAAAAACTATGGAACAGACATCATTCCTGAAAATCAATCCCATTGACTCGGTGGTTGTATGCCTGCGTGCTATGAAGGCAGGAGAGACCATCTCCGTTGACGGTAAGGTAATCCCATTATTGCAAGATACACCTGCCGGACACAAGGTGCTTATCACAGACAAGGCAGAGGGAGAAGATATTATTAAGTACGGTTACCCTATTGGTCATGCACTGAAAGCTTTGAAAGCAGGTGAATGGGTTAATGAGAATAACCTCAAAACCAACCTTGCGGGAACACTGGAATACACATATAACCCTGTTGACGAGAAACTTACCATACCAAAGGTAAACCGTACCTTCAAAGGCTATGTACGTAGAAATGGTGATGTAGGTGTACGTAACGAGATATGGATAGTGCCTACCGTCGGTTGTGTGAATGGTATAGCCGAGAATGTAGCAAAGCGACTTGAGGCAGAGACGCACCTTGAAGGTATAGACGCAGTACACGCATGGCATCATAACTATGGTTGCTCACAACTTTCAGAAGACCATGAGGCTACCCGTAAGATACTCCGTGACATCGTTCTGCACCCCAACGCAGGCGGCGTACTTGTCCTCTCCCTCGGTTGTGAGAATAATCAGCCAGACGACTTTATGGCAATGTTGGGCGATTATGACCGTGACCGCATCAAACTTGTAGTTACCCAGAAGGTAGATGGCGACGAGACAGAAGAATGTATGAAGGTTCTCCGTGATCTTTACGCTATTGCCAAGACTGACAAGCGTGAGGATGTTCCCGTCAGCAAGTTGCGTGTAGGGCTGAAATGTGGTGGTTCTGACGGATTCTCCGGCATTACAGCCAATCCTCTTGAAGGCGAGTTCTCTGACTGGCTTGTCGCTCAAGGCGGAACATCCATACTTACGGAAGTACCGGAAATGTTCGGTGCAGAGACTATTCTGATGAACCGTTGCGAGACAAAAGAACTGTTTGACCAGACCGTTTCACTCATCAATAACTTCAAAAACTACTTTCTGTCACACGGTGAGCCTGTCGGCGAGAACCCGTCTCCGGGCAACAAGGCGGGCGGCATCTCAACCCTTGAAGACAAAGCTCTTGGCTGTACGCAGAAGTGTGGGCGCGCACCTGTCAGCGGCGTGCTGGAATATGGTGACCGTTTGCAAACCACAGGCTTGAATCTCCTTTCTGCCCCGGGCAATGATCTCGTAGCAGCCACGGCTCTTGCGTCTGCGGGTTGCCATATTGTCTTGTTCTCTACCGGTCGTGGAACACCGTTCGGTACGTTTGTCCCGACAATGAAAATCTCTACCAATACAGATTTGTACAACAGGAAACGCAATTGGATTGACTTCAATGCTGGACAACTTGTTGACGGAAAGACAATGACAGAACTTGTGCCAGAGTTTATAGACAAGGTGCTGTCAGTAGCCAGTGGCGAGCCGGCTCGTAACGAAACCAACGGCTATCGTGAGATTTCTATATTCAAGAATGGTGTAACGCTGTAATTATATAAAGCCCCCAACTCAAATCTTGGGGGCTTTATCCGTTTCTCGTTGCTTTAACTTTCGTTAGGCAATATGTGGCATGGAACGTTGCAGCATATAAAGACAGTTTTGTATTTAAGTGCAATATCATTTTATGAAACGATGAAGGTACAATCAAGAATCTTATTTCTCCTGTTTTTCGCAATACTCTTGGCAGGATGCAAGAACAATGAGCAGCGGTTTGTCCCTAAAAGTCTCGCAGACTTGCGAGGGCACACCGTAGCGGCAAACTCCGGCACCACGCAGGAGAAAATAGCCCGTATGGTGACAGAAAAAGAGAACGTGCAGTGTCTGCCGGGTGGTCTTGACGCTCTTGTTGCCCTTGATGCCGGGCAGTGCGACGTTGCGCTTGTAGAGCGTAACAATATGTTCTCCGATGATTTCAAACGCCTTGACCTTGAAGAGGCGTTCACTGATTCTACCACCCAGGAGCCTCTTGCCTGCGCGCTTCGCAAGGAGGAAGTAACATTGCTGATGGAATATACCGCTTTCTTCGATAGCATACAGGCCTGTGGCAGGCTGGATGAAATAAAGTCGAGGTGGCTGAACCCTGATAAAACCAATAATTTGGAGAAGGTCGTGATACGCCAGAAAGATGTACCCACCAAAGGCAAACGCGTCCTTCGTCTTGGCTCTGACGGCTCTTATCCGCCATACGACATAATGGTGAACAATGAGATGACGGGCTACGAGGTGGAACTCTGGCAGCGTTTCGCCATAGAGCGTGGATACGGGCTTGTATGTGAAGTCTATACATTCGACGCCCTTCTTCCGGCGTTACAGTCAGGTAAGATAGACGTGATAGCAGCCGGCATGAGTGTCACCCCTGAACGTGAGAAGGCCGTTCTCTTTACACCTGCCGACGACTATTCCGTTACTACCGCCCTGATTCGCAAGGCTGATGCCGGCAAAGGCAAGCCGTTCTTTGAGAAGTTGCAGGAGAGTTTTGACCGTTCTCTTATTCAGCAGGACAGGTGGAAGATGATAGTGGAAGGCTTTTGGACCACCATCTGGCTGTTCCTTGGTTCTCTTGTCATCGGCGTAATCCTCGGAGCCTTCATCAGTTATTTGCAGATGAGCCGCCATAAGTTACTGAGCGTCACGGCAAACTGTTATATAGACCTCATGCGTAACATACCAATACTGGTGTTGTTGCTTGTGATGTATTATATTATCCTTGCCAACTCTGGTTTGTCTGCCATGATGGTAGCCATCATTGCCTCTGCCATGAACTTCGGCGCATACATCGCTGTCATGTTCACCACAGGCATACGTGCCGTTGACCCAGGTCAGACAGAAGCAGGACTTGCACTCGGCTACACCCCGTTGCAGACTTTTATCTACATTGTGGCACCGCAGGCGGCACGCCATATAATACCAGTCTTTCAGGGTGAGGCTATCTCTCTTCTTAAAGGAACATCCATCGTGGGTTATATTTCCATTGTCGATCTCACCAAGGCCTCAGACCTTATACGCAATTCAAGTTTCGAGGCTTTCTTCCCGTTAATCTTCGTTACCATCATATACTTCATGTTGGCGTGGCTGCTCAGCAAGTCACTTGACCTGCTGTTGAAGAAAATATCCAAGTGAAGGCATAACAATACTTACAACTATGATAACCATAAAGAATCTTACCAAGTCTTTCACCATGCCTGACGGTTCACGTCTTGATGTGCTGAAAGGCATCAACTGTCAGATAGAGAAAGGTGAGGTGATAAGCATAATAGGTCCCTCTGGCACGGGCAAGAGCACCTTCCTGCGCTGTCTTAACAGCATAGACCCCGCTACAAGTGGCGAGATAATCTTTGGAGGGCAGAACATTCTTGACGGTGACTGCAAACTCAACAAGGTGAGGCAGAAGATGGGTATGGTGTTCCAAAACTTCAATCTCTTCGAGCACATGACCGTCATAGAGAATGTAACCAATGGTCCCGTCCGCCTGCTTGGCATGAAGAAGAAGGAGGCATACGACATGGGTATGAAACTGCTCCACACTGTCGGTCTTGAAGATAAGGCCGATGTCATGCCCCGCAACCTGTCCGGCGGACAGAAACAACGTGTCGCGATAGCCCGCTGTCTTAGCATGAAGCCGGACTGCATACTCTTTGATGAGCCTACCTCCGCCCTTGACCCGACTATGGTGAGCGAGGTACTCAGTGTCATAAGGCAGTTGGCGAAGCAGGGAATGACCATGCTCATTGTCACCCATGAGATGACATTCGCCCGTGATGTAAGCACCCGCGTCTTCTTCATGCATGGAGGTACAATATATGAGGAGGGCACTCCCGACCAGATTTTCAATCATCCGCAACGTGAGGAGACGCAGAACTTCATCGGACGTGTGCGCACGTTCTCCTATAGTCTTACGTCACAGAACGATTCCACGTATGACGAGCAGAGCCACAACCTTGACAACTTCTGCCAGAAATACGCCATAAGCAATATATTCTATAAGATACAAGGTCTCATAGATGAGTTAACACAACGTCTCATACAGTGGAACGGACCGGTGGGAATCAGTGTCAATTACAGCGAACTCGACTACTCCGTCTCCGTTGTCCTCACCGTTCACGGGCAGAAAGAGAAGGTCCTTTCCGACCCGGAAAGCAACAAAGTGTCGTATGCTATACTGCAAGGTATCTGCGAAAGCATAGACGAGACACTGCACGATGGTGTCAGCACAATAGTATGCAAGGTCAAGAACTCATGAATATCACGGTTATGAGGCGTTTAACGGACAATGACGTTCAGGCGGAGAGCAACGACTACACGCCAGAGGATGCCGCTTTCATGGAGCAGGCTATAAGGCTCTCGGAGGAGAATGTTGACAATGGCGGTGGTCCGTTTGGGGCAGTCATTGTCCGCAATGGCGAGGTGTTGGCTACGGGTGTCAACCGTGTTGTCCCCAATAATGACCCTACCGCCCATGCCGAGGTGAGTGCCATACGCTCCGCCTGCAAGGCTTTGGGCACGTTTCGCTTGGATGGTTGCACCATATACAGTTCTTGCGAGCCTTGCCCCATGTGCCTCAGCGCACTATATTGGGCTGGCGTTTCGCGTATATGTTACGGCAATACCAAGGCTGATGCCAAAGCGATAGAATTTGATGACTCGTTCATCTATGACCAGTTAAAACTGGATTACGGGCAGCGTTCCATCAAGTGTGAGCATTTTATGCGCGACAGGGCGCAGCAGGCTTTCATAAAATGGCGTGACAAGACGGATAAAGTCTGCTATTGACACGACCTGCCAGCAATATCCCAACGGTCTTTCCCTGTGATTTTTGTTGTTGAAGGACGTGGGGATACGCCAGAACAAAGTTAACGGGAGGTATCGCTTCGCTTAGGAATAGCAAGCCGTATAACTCCCGTTAACTCTTTCTTACCTCTATATTTTGACGCACTTTTATATCGTTATCACCGTTCCCGGTTCTGCCTCCCCTGAAAGGATGCGCTCACAAAGCACATCCTCTATGTGCGTCTGTATCGCTCTTTTCAGCGGACGTGCACCATACTGTATGTCGTATCCCTCTTTTGCCAGTTTGTCTTTCGTCTCGTCTGTCACAACAAGAGTATAGCCAAGGTCGGATACACGCTTGTACAACGCTACCAACTCTATATCCACAATCTTACGTATGGCGTCGAGGTTCAGTTGGTCAAAGGTTATTATCTCGTCAAGACGGTTGAGGAACTCCGGCGCGAACTGCTTGCTGAGGCTCTTCTGTATTATGGAACGTGCGTATTCCCTGTCTTTCTCGTTCATGTCCTTGCCGTTTCCGGAGGCGGCAGTGAAGCCTACACCACCTTTTTTCACAACAATTTCATTGTTTTTGCCAAAGATGGTTTGAGTTGCGATCTTTCCCAT
>CALYTD010000038.1 GCA_945486445.1 uncultured Prevotellaceae bacterium | reverse complement strand
GTAAGTCACCGTTAGCACAATACTTGAAATAAACAACGGATATTGTTGCAAACTATATATATCAAAACGCCCATATCACGTTCCTATATCGTGGTATGGGCGTTTTCTGTTGTGCGTGGTATGAAGGTTGAATGATTGAGTATGATACGTCTTTGCACTGCCAAAAGACAAGTATCCTGTTTTTATTGTAGATTGGAAATCATTGTGTTCTCGTTTAGAATTAAGCAAATGCCGTGTCGAAATTCTCTTTTTACGATAGAGTAGGTTACGTGTGAAAAAAGCATAGTGATTACATCGTAATCAGCACCTGTTTGAGGAGAAGGCAGGGTCATGGCTTCAGGTTGAAGGTTATTGGTGCGCAAAGTGCCGTGTGCATATAATCACACATTGGTTGTTAAAATTCTGTACATTACACCTCTCTACGCCTCGCAATGCCATCAAACTTGCTTTCTCATTGAACTACGCAGGCTTGACAAATAGGGCAACAGGAACGAGAACAGAACTTACAGTCAGACCAGCACATATAGCAAATAAAGGAGATATAGCACCGTCTGTCAAGAGAAAAACAACGTTATGGTTTCAAAAAACACTGTTATAAACGCATATATATGCAAAAAAACACGTAATAATTTCTTTTTTCTCAAAAAAATATGCTAACTTTGCAGCGATTTTGTGTAGGTGGGCTCAGTGCCCAACCCCTATCTGTAAAAGTAATAAAAAAACAAAATATAAATGGCAAATTCTAACAAAAAGGAGGCTGCTGCCGCACAGGAACAGAGCCTAAACACTCAGGAAGAGTTTTTCTTAAAGTATCGCAAACAGATTCTTATCGCTGTGGCAGCCATCGTGATAGCTGTCTGTGGCTATGTGACTTACACGTCATTCTTTGCCGGTCCACGTGAGGAAAAGGCTTCAACGGCTCTTGCCAAGGCACAGGAGGCCTTTGGACAGGGAGACTATCAGAAGGCTCTCAACGGTGACAAAGCACAAGAGGGTTTCCTTGCGGTAGCTGACAACTACGGCGGTACAGACGCAGCGAACCTCGCAGAACTGTATGCTGGCCTGTGTTATGCCAACCTTGGCAAATGGGCAGAGGCAGTAAAGTATCTCGATGACTTCTCTTCACAGGGTGACGCCATGATAAGCCCGGCGGCAATGGCAGCCTTGGGTAATGCGCTGGCACACACGGGCGATATAGACAAGGCCATCAGCACTCTGAAAAAGGCTGCTGCAATGGCTGACGCAGAGTCAGAAGAGGGAGTGAACAACAGCCTCTCACCAACATTCCTAGTACAGGCAGCACGCCTGCTTGAGAGCCAAGGCAAGAAGGATGAGGCACTTGCCATATATAAAGATGTAAAGGAAAAGTACATAAACAGTGTCGCTGCACAGGACATTGACAAGTACATAGAGCGCGTAAACAAGTAAGTGAGACACAGCATCTACATAGGACTTCTCGCCTTTGCGGTATCCCTGTCCTTCTTTTCATGTAAGAGTGAGAAGAAAGCAGAGGAGGATATTATCGTAGAAAAGATAGTTGCAAAGCCGCAACAGGGGGCAGAACGCATGGAGACAGACGAGCGTAACGGCTCCGTAACGTGGATAGGCGGTGCGGAATACTCATACAGTATAGTGCGAGCAGCCAATGATTCACTCGCCACAGTGGAAAACCACGGAGTGGAATACCACGACAATGCCATACGACTGGCCGTATATCGTGCTGACGGAACAATGTTTTTCCAAAAGACATTTACCAAATCCAACTTCGCACCAATGCTTCCGCAACAGTTCAAGGAGCACGGAGTGCTGTTGGGAATGAACCTCGACAAGGCAGAAGGCAATAGTCTGAGATTCATTGTCAGTGTAGGTTCGCCAGATGACAGTAACGAGGAGTTCTACTATGTGGTGATGAGACTCAATAACTTCGGCGCCACAAGTGCAGAACGTTGCGAGGGGATGGGAGAAGAATAATTCCCCAGACAAGATAGAAAAACTA
This sequence comes from uncultured Prevotellaceae bacterium, assembly GCA_945486445.1. Taxonomy (GTDB): domain Bacteria; phylum Bacteroidota; class Bacteroidia; order Bacteroidales; family Bacteroidaceae; genus Prevotella. The sequence goes on along the minus strand of CALYTD010000038.1, from coordinate 6,399 downwards.
TGACATAAGGGGTTCCTTCATCACTTTCCCGATGATGGAACCCTCTTTCTTTGCCGCTATACGCAGCTCCTTCTCAAAGTAAAAAGCAATGCTGCCAACAAAGGAACACGGCAGGTCAGGGCGTAGGTAATGGGAAATGTTACGTTTGAAGAACCCTCTGAAACACTCCACCACCATCTGTTCTATCCACGGCTCGTCCGTATGCCGCCAGATAAAGGGAGCAAGTGAGGCAAGAAAACGGTTAGGGTAGGGACGGCGGTAAACACTCTCTATTATCTCGGAAGCAGTAAGTCCCGTCTCTTTCTCAAACACTTTCAGCGTCTCAGAGTGCCCGCCCTTATACAAACAGTTCACAAACGTCTTGCCAAGAACCGCTCCGCTGCCCTCATCACCAAGTATATAACCCATCGGGGAGACGTTTGCCACGATGTCCTTGCCGTCATACAGGCAGGAGTTAGAGCCAGTACCAAGTATGCAGGCAATGCCCTCCTCGTTATTAAACAGTGCTTTTGCCGCTCCGAGTATGTCGCTGCCAACCTCTACATCATGTGCGGAAGGGAAGAAATTACGCAGTATCGTAGCAAGAAGAGGGGCTTTCTCGATGGTACATCCAGCGCCGTAGAAGCGTACACAACGGATTGCTGCGGCACAAGGGAAGCCCTCTTGCCGCAGCAATTCATCGTTTATGATGCGTCGCATCTCGTCTTCTGTCTGGTGAAACGGGTTCAGTCCCTGTGTGCGGAACAACTGTCTTGTACCGTTCTCCTCTGTCATCCAGGTGGTCTTGGTGCTTCCTCCGTCTGCTGTTAGTATCATGTCGTTCGTTGTAATGTTAATGTTTTGCAACTGCAAAAATACAACGAATAATTGAATCTCACAAACTTTGCAGCGTTTTTTGTTACTGTCATTGCAGGCCTATGGCAATAAACATTGCCAACAGCGATGCTACAATCAGCGTCCACCTCACATTATTGTAGATTCTTTGAATCTTAATTGCCTTTCTCATGTCCATTGTCATCGTGTCTTTGGGGTTATGATTTCTTTGCTGCAAAGATACGATAATGTTGTTACATAATGGTTACGCCGGTGTTAAGAGAATGTTTCATCTTCGCAAGGTGAACACGATCGTCAGTCCACCTCCTGGTGTTAGTTCCGCCTTTGCCATGCCATGATGTGTCATTGCGGCGTTCTTTACTATGGCAAGACCAAGTCCTGTCCCGCCAAGTTTACGTGAACGCCCTTTGTCAACACGGTAAAAACGCTCGAATATTCGTGTGAGGTGGCTGGGATCAACGCCTGGTCCGTTGTCGCTCACGGTGAATTCATAGAACTGTCCCGTAGGGGTGTTTGTCTGTTTGCATGTTATTCTCAGGCTGTCTGCACCCTGTGCGTATGCTATTGCGTTGTCAACTATGTTGCGGAACAGACTGTATATAAGACTGCTGTCGCCCGGTATGAGTATCTGTTGGGGCGTATTGATGTGTGGAGTGATCCCCCTCTCTGCCAGTTGCAGGGCTGTGTCTTCCAGTACATTGTCAATGATTGCCCTTACATCTACTATCGTTTCCTTTTGCTGTCGCTGCTCTAAGGTTGTTTCTTTCTCGTCAAGTTTGGTAAGAGTGGCCATGTCAAGCAACAGTTTTGACATTCGTTCGCTTTGTGCGTAACACCTTTCAAGGAAGTGTTGTCTTTTCTCTGGCGGCATATCTGGGTTGGCAAGGATGCTTTCAAGATAGCCGTGTATGCTGGCAGTAGGTGTTTTCAGTTCGTGTGCAGCGTTCTGTGTCAGTTGCTGTTTGATGCGAATCTTCTCTTCTTCAGAGTGCCGTAGTTTCCAGTATAGGGCTATTATGGTGTGCGATATGTCCCCCAGTTCATCGTCGGGGAGTTGCCTTTCCAGTTCGTGGTCAAGCATATCGCCCTCTTCTGCCTTCACGGCGAACTCGTACAGGTAGCGTATATGCTTCCCTATACGTGAGGTGTTGTAGTATAATGCTAAACCGAGCAGTATGGTCAGTGCAACGGTAAAGTAGATGTATGAGTTGTCAGCTTGCAGTGAACGGGTTATCTCTGCGGAGTAGGGGATAGCTGATCTTATTATGATACTGCCCACGCGGCCTTTTTTCTCTGGCAGATAGGTGGCGGAATAGAAATAAGTCTCGTGTGTATATAGTGATGCTCTTTTTATGTCATAGCCGTTTCCGTGCTTCAGTGCTTCCTGTATCTCCTCGCGTTGTAGGTGGTTTGCCATGCGGCTCACGTCTTCCTCTTGACTGTCAAGTATTACCCTTCCTTGTCTGTCTATAATGGTTGCCCTGAGACCTTTCATGCCTCTTTTCTTCATGTAGTGCATGAAGGCGTCGTGACTGATGATGGAGTCACCCAAAGTTTGGAGCATCTCGTAGTTATACATCTGCAACTGTGAGTGCATGATGTCTATCTTATACTCCTTCTCTCGTTTGAACTGGTATATGCTGAAGCACACGGCGAAGACTACAAAGATACCGCCGATGCTGAACAACAGGTTATTTTGAAAGGACTTACTCCTCAAATGTATAGCCATAACCGAAGCGTGTCTTTATTTGTTTGCCGTAACTGCCAATCTTTTTGCGTAGTCGTGTGATATTTACATCCACTGTTCTGTCAAGTACGTAGGTGTCGCTTGGCCAGCAACGCCTTAACAGTTCCTCGCGTGCGAATACCTTGTTGGGTTTGCGGAGGAAGAGCAACAGTAATTCAAACTCAAGTTTTGTCAGTGCAATCTTTTCTCCGTCAAGAGTCACTGTCTTTGAGGATGTGTCAACGCTGAGGGTCTTGTAGGTAACTGTCTCACCGTCTTCTTGCTGTGATGCGGTGTCCCTCTCTTTCTCGCCATGCACCCTTCTCAGCACTGCCGCCACTCTTGCTTTCAGTTCCTTGATGCTGATAGGCTTGGCAATGTAGTCGTCTGCACCAATGTTAAGGCCCTTTACGGTGCTGTCCTCATTGTCAAGGGCGGTGATAAATATAATAGGAATGTGTGCCGTGGCAGGCTGTTCCTTCAGTCGTCGTGCCATTTGGAAACCGGACATCTCGCCCATCATTATGTCAAGCAGCAACAGGGAATAGTCTGTTAGTTGCATCTGCATGGCCTCTTCTGCCGAGTTTGCCGTATCTACCTCATATCCTTCTGTCTCAAGGTTGTATTGCAGGATCTCACAAAGATCTTGCTCGTCATCTACTACAAGTATTTTCATGTTGCATAATTAATTATTACTCTGATGATGAATATGTGGGCAAAGGTAGCCAAAACAATTGTCATGCACAAATAATGTAGGTTAAAATTTTGTTACAATTACCTTTGCCGTGTGGGAAAAAGTTTGTAACTTTGTCTCCTATAACAACGGAATATCCTTCAACAAGCAAATAACCAAACAACAAAACAACTAAATAACAAAACAACCAAACAACCATCCCATGACCATAAAGGAGCGAATATCACAGATAAAGGACGGAGATGCCAGTAGAGCGCAGTTCTTACGTTTTATCATCAACGGCTGTGTGTCGGCCGCAGTGCACTATGGCGTGTATCTATTGTTGCTTATTGCAATAGACTATTATATCAATTATATAGAAGATATAGTAACGCGTGACACGGCAACAAGTGCCGCTTACGCCATAGGCTATGTCATCAGTTTTGCAGTAAACTTCTATTTCACCTGCGTCTTTACCTTCCGTGCCGCTCCCACGTTGCGTCGTTTCCTTGGCTTCTCAGGCAGCCATGCAGTCAATTTCTTGCTCCATATCGTTCTCTTCGCTGCCTGTCTTCACCTTGGTGTGCATCGTCTCATTGCCCCAGTTGTGGTGATGGGCATAGCGATGTTGGTGCAGTTTACAATACTCAAGCTGGTGTTCAGAAAGCGTTAGACAGTGTATGTTAGGCGTCGTGTTTACTGACAGGAAAGTAAAAAGGTGCTGATTATGTTGCAATATGTTGCTGTTTGCAATATAATCAGCACCTGTTTGCAACGTAATCAGCCCCCCTTTGCGTGGGAGGTATAGTTCTGTTGTTTATCCCACTGCCATTGGCTTGAAGATAAAGGCTGGTTTATTTAAGCAGAGGAAACTTGTCTTCAGCACGTAGGTTGTTGCCGCCTGTTGACGTATGGGCAACCGAAAATCCCCTGCAAGCAACGGCTTGTAGGGGATTTTCGGTTGGGTGCCCGATGGGACTCGAACCCATGACATTCAGAACCACAATCTGACGCTCTAACCAACTGAACTACGGGCACCATAAAAATGTCTTGCAAACAGTCTGACAGAGATGATTTCTACGTCTTTCTGAATTGCGAGTGCAAAGGTAATGCTTTTTGTTTAATCCTCCAAACTTTTTCTATATTTTTTTGTGTTATAACGGAAAAATAGTATGTTTTGTCAGTGATTAGTCCATTCTGTCGCGATAATCCTGATAAGAGAAAGTGCGCAATAGTTCCATAGAACCATCGCAATGCTGCATGGCTATGGCAGGGTGGGAGATACCGTTGAAGGTGTTTGTCTTTACCGTGGTGTAATGTATCATGTCTTCGAATACTATTGTCTCTCCAATCTGTAACTCATGGTCAAACTGCCACGACTGCATCCAGTCGCCACTCAGGCAACTATTGCCTCCAAGACGGTATGTGTGGGGGGCGTTGCCGTATTCTCCCTCCTTGCATTCTGCCCCACGTACCTTAGGCCAGTACGGCATTTCCAGGCAGTCGGGCATGTGACAAGTGAATGATACGTCGAGTATTGCAGTACGTATGCCACCATCTTCCACTATATCCACTACGTGTGCCACCAGTACTCCGGTCTGCCAGGCGAAGGCACTGCCGGGTTCAAGTATCACTTTCAGCCACGGGTAACGCTCATGGAAACCTTTGATAATATTTACAAGGAGTGGCAGGTCGTACCCTTCACGCGTCATAAGGTGCCCTCCTCCGAAATTAATCCATTTCAGTTGCGGGAACCACTTTGCGAACTTCTCTTCTATATGTGTCAGAGAACGTGCAAAAACCTCCGAGCCACTTTCACAATGGCAGTGGCAGTGAAAGCCGCAAATGTCGTCTGGTAACTGTGTTGGAAGGGCATTGTTGCGTATTCCGAAGCGTGTGCCAGGAGCGCAGGGGTTGTATATCAGAGTCTCTACCTCTGAGTATTCAGGATTGATACGCAGGCCTATTTCAAGGTCTTTGTTTATTGCTCTAACACGTGTGTGGAAGCGCTCGTATTGTGATAACGAGTTGAATGTCAAGTGGCTTGACATACGCGCCATATCGTCTATGTCGTTATCTGTATATGCTGGCGAATATGTATGTGCCGGCGTACCGAACTCTTTGTATGCCAGTTCCGCTTCCCACAGTGAACTTGCCGTGGTGGCGGTGATATATTCACGGAATATAGGAAATGTCTTCCACAGTGCGAAAGCCTTGAAAGCGAGTATCACCTGCACATCGGCTTCCTTTGATACCTTGCTGATAAGTGCAAGATTGCGACGTAACTTTTCTTCTTCAACTATGTATGTCGGTAGTGTAATGTTGCCGTATGCATCCATTGTAATTTGTGGTAATAGCCTGTTTTTGATATGATAAAATTGATATTTAAGTATTTTTTACGTGCAAAGTTATATTTTATATTCGAGAAAATTGCCTGTTTAAGTAATTTTTCTTACTTTTGCAACGAAATTATGATGTTTATAACATTATGAAACTGATAATAATGACCCAGCCCACATATTTCGTGGAGGAGGACAAGATACTTTCAGCCCTGTTTGATGAGGGACTTGATATGTTGCATATCAATAAGCCAGAGTCAGAGCCTCTGTATGCAGAACGGTTGCTGACGCTGCTGCCCAAGGGTTGCTACGACCGTATATCGGTCCACCAGCACTATTATCTCAAACAGGAGTTTGACCTTAGGGGAATACACATTGACAACCCACAGCAGCCAGTACCTGACGGTTTCAGAAAGCACGTGACGCGCAGTACGTCTTCCATCAGTGATATTAAAGAGATGAAAAGGCAGCATGACTACGTGATGTTACATTCTCTCTTCGACTCGTTGCATGACAATGTGAAGGCCTCTTTGGATTTCAGTGAATTGGAAAACGCACATCGTCGTGGCTTGATAGACAAGAAGGTATATGCCCTTGGGGGCATGAGTCTTGAGAGTGTGCAGGTGGCAAAGGACCTCGGATTCGGCGGAATAGTTATATGTGGCGACCTGTGGAACAGGTTTTGCATACACAATGAAATAAATTTCCACGAGTTGATAGAGCATTTCAAGAAGTTAAAGAAGGCGGTGGGATGACCCTCCTGCCATTCAAACAGTTCTTACGCCAGCATACATTAAGAAGATGGCGGTGAAGAAATAAAGGTGTTA
>CALYTD010000037.1 GCA_945486445.1 uncultured Prevotellaceae bacterium | reverse complement strand
TTGTAAGGTTTCTGTATGACATATTGTTGGGGTTAAAGGTTGAAGGTTGTTGGTTATGTGGTTGAAGGTTGTTGGTTCTGTGGTTGAAGGTTGTGAGTTCTGTGGTTGTAGGTTGTGGGTTATGAGGTTGAAGGTTGTGGGGGTGGTGGTTTTTCTGCACTGCAAACAATGTGACCTATAACCTAAAACCTCTGACCTAAAACCTTGGTTCACTCCTCTGGCATATCCCAAAGGAAGTCATTGTAGGGGTATTTCTGCACATGCATCTCTCTGACACGCCTGTATATCACCTCGCGAAACTCGTCAATGTTCACCTTTTCACGTGCTGATATGAACAGGCAATCGCCCTGAAGTTTCGCCATCCAGGTGCGTTTCAACTCGTCAAGCGGTATCTCCTCCTTTTTTATCGGGGTGAGGTCGTCCTCCTCTTTCTCGTTCCACGTGTAGGCATCTATCTTGTTGAAGATAATCATTGAGGGCTTATCGGCACATCCAAGGTCGGCGAGTGTCTTCTCTACAACTTTTATTTGCTCCTCAAAGTCGGGGTGGGAAATGTCCACAACGTGCAATAACAGGTCGGCTTCACGTGTCTCATCCAGTGTGGATTTGAACGAATCAACGAGGTCTGTGGGCAGTTTTCTGATGAAACCCACGGTATCTGCCAGCAGGAACGGCAGGTTCTCTATCACCACTTTGCGCACTGTCGTGTCGAGAGTTGCGAATAGTTTGTTCTCGGCAAACACCTCACTCTTTGCCAAAAGGTTCAGTATTGTTGACTTACCGACATTGGTGTAGCCTACTAAGGCAACCCTTATCAGTCGTCCTCGGTTCTTCCTCTGTGTGGTTTTTTGTTTATCTATCTCTGCCAGTCGCTCTTTCAGCAGCGACATTCTGTTGAGGATTATGCGGCGGTCCATCTCCAACTGCGTCTCGCCGGGGCCTCTAAGACCCACCGAACCCTTGCCTCCTCCGCTGCCGGAGCCACCTCCTTGTCGTTCAAGGTGTGTCCACAAGCGCTGCAAACGGGGCAACATATAGCGGTATTGGGCCAGTTCCACCTGCGTTTTAGCACTTGCTGTCTGTGCTCTCATGGCGAAAATGTCGAGTATAAGGCTTGTCCTATCGAGTATTTTCACTTTTAATACCGCCTCAATGTTGCGCATTTGCTTGGCTGATAACTCGTCATCGAATATCACCATACCTACTGGTTGCCACGGTGTTCCGTCTGGATGAATCTCCTCGTTGTCTGCTCTTTCTTCGCAATCTTGTATGTATTCCGCTATTTCTTCTAACTTTCCTTTGCCTACATAGGTCACACTGCTGGGGCCGTTGACCCTTTGTGTGAATCGTTTTAGGGTCACAGCACCTGCGGTATCGGCCAAGAACTCCAGTTCATCGAGGTATTCTGTGGTCTTGGCCTCGTTCTGTTGTGGTGTTATAAGGCCCACGAGTACGGCCGTTTCTACCTTTGCTTCTGATATTACAAATTCTTTCATTCTGTTGGTTTTGTAGTGGTTGAGGGTGTTATTACGTCTCCCCCGCTGCTTGTTCTCTCACTCTTTGTTTTTTGTTCACGTTGTATTGCCGTGCTCTTCAACCTGCAAATTTAGTGATAGTTTTTCATATTTCCAAGAAAAAAATGTCTTTTCTGCCTATTCCCCACGGCTTTATTGTTATGTTGGCAGCGTGTGGTAGTTCTGTTGTATGGCGCTGTCAGCTTATTGCCGCCCAGTCAATGTTGCTCTTGCGGAGTTCTTTTAGTCTGTTCCACAGCATTGCGTGTTCTGGCAAGTTGCACTCTGGGTCTTTGTCAATAATCTTCTGTGCCTCGTCTCTTGCCATCTGAACTATCTGTCCGTCGCGTGCTATGTCGGCTATTTTTAGGTCAAATGCCATTCCGCTTTGCTGTGTTCCCTCGAGGTCACCGGGCCCTCGCAGTTTCAGATCTGCTTCTGCTATGCGGAAGCCATCGTTGGTTTCACACATTATTTCGAGGCGTTTCCTTGTTTCGGTGCTTATCTCATATCCGCTTACGAGTATGCAGTACGACTGGTCCGCGCCTCTTCCTACCCTGCCACGCAGTTGGTGTAACTGTGACAGTCCGAAGCGTTGCGCCTCCATTATGACCATCACGCTGGCGTTAGGCACGTTCACTCCTACTTCTATCACCGTTGTTGCCACGAGCATTTGGGTCTCCCCGCTGGCGAAGCGTCGCATCTCTTCCTCTTTTTCTGCTGCCTTCATGCGTCCGTGTACCTTGCTCATGCGGTAGTCGGGGAATACTTCTTGTAGGTGTTTGAAGCCGTCTTCAAGGTTTTGCAGGTCCATTTTCTCGCTTTCGGTAATCAGTGGATAGACCACATACACCTGCCGTCCCTTCGCCACTTCGCTCCTGATGCCTTTGTAAAGGCTCGCTTTTTGGTTGTCGTATTTGTGCAGTGTCTGTATGGGTTTACGTCCTGGTGGCAGTTCGTCTATGACGCTTACGTCAAGGTCTCCGTATATTGTCATGGCGAGGGTGCGTGGTATTGGTGTTGCGGTCATCACCAGTATGTGTGGCGGATTGTCGTTCTTCGCCCATAACTTCGCCCTCTGCGCCACGCCGAAACGGTGCTGTTCATCTACCACCGCGAGTCCAAGGTTGCTGAACTGCACTGTTTCTTCTATCACGGCGTGCGTGCCTACCAGTATTTTTACATCTCCGTTGGCCAGTCCTTCGAGCACTCCCTTGCGGCGTTTGCCTTTTACCATGCCTGTAAGCAGTTCTACTCTCACGTCCAATCCCTGCATAAATTCCTGTATAGTGGCAAGGTGTTGCTCGGCGAGTATCTCTGTTGGAGCCATCATCACGGCCTGGAATCCGTTGTCAACGGCTATAAGCATGGCCATCAGTGCCACCAGTGTCTTGCCTGAACCTACATCGCCCTGCACCAGACGGTTCATCTGTCGCCCTGTGTTCATGTCACGCTGTATCTCGTGCATCACGCGTTTCTGTGCGCCAGTGAGTTCAAAATTCAGGTTGTTTTCATAGAAATCCCGGAAGGCCTTTCCCACTTTCGGCAACACGTAGCCCCGGTATTTGCGGCGGTTGTTGGCGGCATAGCGTAGTATGTTCAGTTGTACGTAGAACAGTTCTTCAAATTTCAGTCTCTCTCTTGCCTTCTGCATGTCGTGCTGTGACTTGGGATAATGCACTAACCGCATTGCTTCGTCACGGCTTATGAGGTGTAAGGGGCGTGTGATATAGTCGGGCAAGGTTTCTTTTAACGGCGGAAGTTTTTGCAGCATAGCCTTTGTTATGCGTTCCAGCGTGCGCGACGTGATGCCCGCTTTCTTCATCTTCTCGGTGGTGACATAATAGGGTTGCATACCCATGTCGTTCAATGTCAGCGTTGAGGCATCGTCAATGTCGGGGTGGGTTATTTGCATACGGTAGTTGAACACGGTGGGCTTGCCAAACACTATGTACTCTTTTCCTACCTTATAATTGCTTATAACGTACTTGCTACCGCTGAACCAGACAAGGTCTATCACCCCCGTCCCGTCAGAGAAGTGCCCAACAAGGCGTTTTTTCTTTATGCCCATGTCGAACGTTTCGTACGACAGCACCCGCCCTTTTATCTGCACAAAGGGCATGTCTGAGGTCAGTTCATTGATGGAATAGACCTTGCTGCGGTCAACATATTTGTACGGATAATACTCAAGCAGGTCGCCGAGGCAGTGTATTCCCAACTCCTTGTTGAGTATCTGCTGCCTCTGCGGCCCTACGCCTGTGAGGTATTTTATGTCCTGTTCGAGTATGTCGGCCATCTGGTTTGTATGCCTTGTTTCGGTGAGTGCAGGCTGCCTGCCGTGTAATCAGCACCTCCTTACACTGTAATCAGCACTTGATTGCCGTGTAAGGAGCACCTATTTACATTGTAATGAGCACCTGATTACTGTCTGATGGGAATATGGTTTGTGTGCAACCGTGTTGCGCTGCGTCAGTGTACGGCTGGTGTTACTCCGCCAACGCCTCCGCCACGGTCATGTCAAATGGCGTGGTTATCTTAATGTTCTCCCTGTTTCCCTCCACCATTTCCACACTTACACCCACGGCTTCCACCACCGATGCGTCGTCAGTGAACGCCTCGGTGTATTCCTGTGCGTATGCCCTTTTCAGCAGTTGAATGTCAAACGTCTGTGGCGTCTGCACAAGCCGGTAGTCGCTGCGCACCACATTCCTCCCCACTTCGCTGCCGGCAACGTAACGTAGTGTCTCTACCACCGGTGTCACGGGTATCGCCGCCCCCGACCTTCGGGCTGCTTCATAGCAACGGTCTATCACCTCCGTACTGACAAAGGGGCGCACACCGTCGTGCACTCCCACCACCCCCTGCTCACTGTCTGGGATAAGGCTTAGCCCGTTCCGAACAGAGTGGAAGCGTGTTTCCCCACCGTCGGCTATGGTGTATGCGGCTTGAAAACCGTGTTCACGGCACAGTTCACGCCAGTATTCCTGCTGTGCCCTGGGCAAGACAAGTATTATGCCCAAGTCAGGGGAGTAGTCCCTAAAGCGCTCTATGGTGCGCATCAGCACGGGTTTGCCATTGACGGGCAAGAACTGTTTGGGTATATCACCACCCATGCGCAGTCCCTTTCCGCCTGCAACGATTATTACGTAGTCCATTGGGAGAATAGTTTTGCGGTTTGTTGGTAGTCCTACTTGCCAATCTTTGACATAAGCCTGTTGAACATCATGCCCTCTCTCAGGCCGTCAGCAGTATCCTTGTCAGTCAGCATCTCAAGTATGGCGTAGGCATAAGGCAACGTTGCCGCAGGACCACAACCCGTTATCACGTTGCCGTCAACGGTGAAAATGTCCTCCGTATAATCCGCCCCGTCCATGTATTTCTCAAATCCCGGATAGCACGTGGCACGCTTGCCGCGGAGCAGTCCGAGGTCACCTAACACCATGGGAGCGGCGCATATCGCGCCGATGCACCCACCGTCAGCAGCCTGTTTCATCAATGCCTCACGCACACCTTCATGCTCCAACAGGTTGGTAGAGCCGGGAAGACCGCCTGGAAGCAGCAGGAAGTCGGCATCGCTGAGGTCAGCCTCCTCTATCGTCATGTCACACTTTATCTCTATGCCATGAGAGGACGTGATGTATTCAGAGCCCGTTATACTCACCATAAGTGCCTCCACACCGCCACGACGCAGCACGTCAATAGTGGTGAGAGCCTCTACCTCCTCTGTGCCGTCGGCCATAAACTGATATACCTTAGCCATAATTCTTGTTGTTTTATTTGTTTGTTTGATGGAATTAATGCAAATTTGCATTGCAAAAGTACAAAACATTTGTCAATCAACAAACTTTTCCGCCATATAAAACGTTAAAAAGGCTCGAAAAGGTGATACCAGATTCATACGGAAAAGGAGGCGGATTGTGTCTCCTTGACATAATCCGCCCCCTATTGTTAAGGACATTCGTTACCGTGTTATATTCGTGAGAATTCCCTGTGTCACTCAAAACTTCCGTTAAATACAAGGTCGGCTATTCTTGAATGACCTTCTTGATGGAGACCGTACCGTCGCTTCTCATCATGCGCATCAGGCAGATACCCTGCGTGGGAGTTTTAATACGCTTGCCAGAGAGACTGAAATACTCTGTATGAACGATTTTGTCTGGGGCTATGCCTTTGACGGATGTGTTGATGTCCTCGCCCAATCCATTGCCGTCGGCATCGGCAACAAGGAATTCGCTGACGGTTATATTGCCTGAAAGGGCTGTGGCAGTGAGTTTGAGGAAGCGCGACTCTCTGTTGAGTGGAATGACATCATCGAACGGGAAGTCCTCGGCACGTAGCACACGGATGGTGCGCCAGCCAGGAGTTACATCAGCATTGCGCGTTTCCTGAATCTTGAATTCAACATAGCCGCTACCGCTGTAGGCGGCTTTTAGACGCATGGCAGGTGACACTGTCTGATAGAAAGTCATGATTTTGTCGGAAGTCTTGGTGAAGACGGCTTTGTCGGCAGTCTTTTCGCCTGACACCTGTACCCAGTGCGGGTGCTCATTGTTGCTTTCCTGAATGGTGCCGTTTTCACGTTCGAGAAGCCCTATAACATCGAAAGGCTTGAAATTGACGGGCAGTGAAGTCGCTCTGCCCTTATGCGTGTCTCTGATGTTGTCAAGCTGTCCGAAGTCGCAAGTGGAAAAGTTGAAGCGTATGGTCTCCTCCAAAACCTTGTCGTTGTGCATGCTGACAACTGACCCCTTAGGGAACGTTATAGTATAATTTGTATTGACATCAAGCCCCTCGTAGGCAACGGTAAGCGCTGCACCGGCGGTAGTGACGTTTGTGATACGCTCGAAATTGTCTCCGGTGATGCTAACACCTCCTGTATATTTGATGTTCTGATTGAAGATGAAACTCATGGAACCATCCATATAGGAAACATTTTCCGACATGGGAACAGTTTTCAACTCAATGGGTATATCAACATCATCGCTTGTGGCGTCATTCATTACCAAGGCCACATCGTCAATGTGACACCATGCATCAGCCATACCATCGGCATAGAATCCGACCTCGACAGTACCGCCCTCGATGACCACGTCGCTGACAGCGTATTGATGCCATTGGTTGTCAGTGTCGGTAATGTAGGTCTTGAAAGTTCTACCGCCGCTTGTCGCGTACATATAGAGTTCGTTGAATGGACTGCCCGCCTTGAAGTATGCTGTCAGCGTGTAGTGCCCATCGGGCAACTGCACATAGGCAGTGGAGGAAATTTTCTGATATACCTTGCGTTGGAAATCTACCTTGTCTGTGATGCTCAGACAGTAGTTCCCCATTACGACGGTGCGGTCAGTAGTAGAATTCTTACCATTGAGTACTGGCGAGTTCGCATCGCCAATGACTACCTTGTTGCCTTTCTTTACTTCCGTGGTCCATCCGCGTAGAAATGCTTGTGAAGGTTTGTTGGAACTGGGAATGTTTACGCGGTCGGCATCGAAACTAAAGTTTTTTACATAGTTGTTGTCCTTGCCTACCCACCATTCTCCCGTCTCTGCGTCAAGATGCCATTGGCTGAGTGAGTTAAAATAAGGCTTGTCGTTGACAAATGACAGTGGACACCACTGGTTAAACCCATTGCCGTTACCGGCGAAGCCTGCCCAGCGGTCACCGCAATAGATGACTGTCTCCTGTTTTGAACCACGGACCGTATAGAAGAACCCTGTCTGCGTAACATGTCCGTAATCATCTCCCGAACCGGGCATCACCTGCATCTGGTTTGTAGGTGTATAAGGACCATAGATATTTGAGGCTTCAAGATAATATACGTTTGATGCGTTCCATCCGTAGAGGTCGCTGGCGCAGACATAGTATTTCCCTTTGTACTTGAACATGCAGTCACCCTCACGCCCTGAACCTTTGTATATCTGATGACAGTCTTTCAGACCAATCTTGCCATCGGCACAGACACCGATTTCTGAAATATAGATGCGTCCGCGCCCTTTGCCGTAGCTGTAGCACAGGTATGATTTGCCCGTGTCAGGATCAGTGAAGACTGTCTGGTCACCGGTATTGGGCGTGCCTATGATGTTACTCATGTCAATCTGGTTATGGCGTTGGAAGTTGCCAGTGGGCGTATCGCAAGTGGCTACCAAGACATTGTCGTTAAACTGCAACAGCAGTGCATATTGCTTTGTCTCCTCAATGTATGCTACACCAAGGCGCCCCACCCAGTAGGCCCAGCCTGCCGAAGCAGGGGTCAGCACATCATTAACGAAAGTCCAGTTTACAAGGTCATCGCTCTGATAGCATGTGACCGATAGGAAATTAGTGATATTGCTCTTGCTTCCCGCCAAAGCGTCTGGGCAATAATCAACGGCCTCCTGATATTTTACGCCATACCAGTAATAGTGCTCCACACCATGTGCATCAGGAAAACGGAAGATACCGCCTCCCTGACTGTAAATGTAACTGCCAGAAGTGGTTTTCCAGAATGTGTCATTGTTAATTACGGGTGTCTCGGTTTCACCTGCCTTACAGTTTATGACTGCAGTCAGGGCTAACAGAATTGTCAGTAGTTGTTTCATGATTCTTTATCTTGTTGATTTCTGATTGCAAAAGTACTAAAACAACTTAAAAGTGTTTTTCACTGATGTAACTTCACCTTAAAATTATGTAACTTTGCACAATCTTGACATAGAATGATACAAAAATACACCATAATCCTGCTATTTTCACTCCTGTGGCCCTATTTTACACTTAGGGCGCATAGGCTGTCATTGCCCAATCGCGAACAACTCTCGCCACATAAAATTTTATATGTCATGCAGGACAGTGAGGGCTTTCTGTGGTATGCTACTGATGGTGGTGGGGTTTGTCGCGATGACGGACGACAGGTGGACGTATTCC
>CALYTD010000036.1 GCA_945486445.1 uncultured Prevotellaceae bacterium | reverse complement strand
CCGGGCTTTGTGGAACGAGCCTTATCAATGCTTCTTTGGTGATGAACGGCATAAAAAAAGCATCTTTCCCGCATCAAAATCATGATGCAGGAACGATGCCTTTATACCTTATATATAATGTGTCTTACAGCCGGTTGAGTTCCTCGTATATCCTTTGCACGGGCAGACCCATGACGTTGTAGTAACTGCCGCGTATCCCTGTGATGCCAATGTAGCCTATCCACTCCTGTATTCCGTATGCCCCTGCCTTGTCAAGGGGCTTGTACTCACGGATGTAATGCCATATCTCATCGTCAGAGAGGGACTTGAATGTGACGTCGGTACATACAGAGAAGTGCCGTTGTGCGGTGGCAGTGGTGAGGCATACGCCAGTATATACCTGATGGGTATGCCCGCTCAGTGCGCTCAGCATGCGGTATGCGTCCTGCTCATCGGTGGGTTTACCCATGACACTGTTGCCGAGTACCACCACGGTGTCAGCCGTAAGTACGACGTTGTCGGTGCCGGTAAGGCTCTCACGGTAAGGCTCTGCCTTCTTTACGGAGATGTATTCGGCAATCTCGCAGGCAGGAAGCGTGTCGGGATATGACTCGTCAATGCCTTGTATCACAAGTGTCTTGAACGGTATTCCCAACCCGGCAAGGAGTTCCTTGCGGCGTGGGGAGTTGGAACTTAATATCAACATTTAGTAAAGGTGAAAGGTTGTAGGTTTGGGGTTGTGGGTCGTTGGGTTTCAAAAGCCGGTGTGACCTAAAACCTACAACCCACAACCTATAACCGTAGGGCACTACTTCTTCTTCAGTTTCTCAACGTATGCGTCTATCACAGCCACTGCGGTGATGTTGACAACGTCACGCACACTTGAGTCGAAGTCGGTGAAGTGGATAGGCTTGTTGAGACCCATCTGTATAGGACCGATAACCTCTGTCTCTGGCGAGAACTGCTGTATCAGCTTGTAAGCAGAGTTAGCGGCGGAGAGGTCGGTGAAAATCATGGAGTTTACAACCTCATTGTGCAGGCGGAGGAAGGGGTATTTCTCGTCACGACGCTCATGGTCGAGAGCGAGATCGACGCTCATCTCGCCGTCAATCTTCAAGTCAGGATATTCGTCCTGCATCTCTTTCACCACCTCAGCCATGAGGCGTGGTGAGCCGGTCTTGTCCACACCGAAGTTAGAGTAGGAAATCATTGCAATCTTAGGCTCATCGTTGAAGAAGCGAATGGTGTCCGCCGTAAGGCGTGCTATGTCCTTCAGCGTCTCCTTGTCAGGTGACGGATTGACAAGGGTATCGGCAATGTAGTACGTGCCACGCTTTGAGTTGAGGATGTGTACTGTGCCGAAGTGCTTGTATTCCGGGCGTATGCCGATAATCTCCTTGGCAGCCTTTATGGTGTTGGAGAACTTGGTATATACTCCGGTTATGAAGGCATCGGCGTCTCCTGTCTCCACCATCATCATTCCAAAGTAGTTGCGCTCGAACATCTTGTCGTTCGCTTCCTCGAAGTTATAGCCCTCACGGCAACGCTTGTCGGCAAGGAATTTTGCGTAACGCTCGCGTCTTTCACGCTCACGGTCGTGGCGAAGGTTCACTATCTCCACTCCTTCGAGGCTGAGATCCAGTTCCTGTGCCTTCTTCTGTATTATCTCTTCGTTGCCGAGAAGTATAGGCTTGCAGAGACCTTCTTCCTTTGCCTGCACGGCAGCCTTAATCATTGTGGGGTGTAATCCCTCTGCGAATACCACGCGCTGCGGATGCTTTCGCGCTGTCTCATACAACTTCTGGGTGACGCTTGTCTCATGACCCATACGCAGACGCAGTGTGCGCTTGTATTCATCCCAGTCCTTTATTTCCTTGCGTGCCACACCACTCTCCACGGCAGCCTTTGCCACTGCTGCTGAGACTTCTGTGATAAGGCGTGGATCAACGGGCTTCGGAATGAAGTAGGCAGGGCCGAACGTGAGGTTGTTCACCTTACATACCTGGTTTACCACGTCCGGAATAGGCTGCTTGGCAAGGTCGGCGATGGCGTGAACGGCGGCAAGTTTCATCTCCTCGTTAATCGCTTTGGCACTGACATCAAGCGCACCGCGGAAGATGTAGGGGAAACCTATGACGTTGTTAATCTGGTTCGGATAGTCAGAACGGCCTGTTGACATAAGCACATCGGGCCTGCTGGCCATGGCATCCTCGTAAGAAATCTCCGGAACAGGGTTTGCAAGGGCGAACACTATGGGCTGATCTGCCATTGAACGAATCATATCCTTGGTGACAACGTTACCCTTTGACAGTCCGAGGAACACGTCTGCGCCCCTCATTGCCTCCTCAAGCGTGTGCACGTCACGACGGTCTGTGGCAAAGAATTTCTTTTGTTCTGTCAGGTTAGGGCGGTCAGAAGTTATCACACCCTTTGAGTCGAGCATGAGAATGTTCTCTCTTCGCGCTCCGAGTGCTACGTACAGTTTGGTACATGAGATAGCGGCAGCACCGGCTCCGTTTACTACTATCTTCACATCTTCTATCTTCTTGCCGTTCACTTGTAATGCGTTGACAAGACCGGCAGATGATATTATCGCCGTGCCATGCTGGTCATCGTGCATCACCGGAATGTCAAGAGTCCTTTTAAGACGCTCTTCTATGTAGAAGCATTCAGGTGCTTTTATGTCTTCAAGGTTTATTCCGCCGAACGTGGGGGCAATCTTTTCCACGGCTTCGCAGAACTTCTCAGGGTCTTTCTCTGCCACTTCTATGTCGAAAACGTCAATTCCTCCATAGATTTTGAACAGCAATCCCTTTCCTTCCATCACTGGTTTGCCAGACATTGCGCCGATGTCTCCCAGGCCAAGCACTGCCGTGCCGTTTGATATTACAGCCACAAGGTTGCCCTTGTCGGTGTATTTGTAAACCTCGTCAGGGTTTTCCTGAATTTCAAGACAAGGGAAAGCTACGCCCGGTGAGTATGCAAGGCTGAGGTCAGTTTGCGTGTGGTAAGGCTTGGTTGGCATTACCTCAATTTTTCCCGGACGGCCGTTCTCATGATATTCAAGAGCGGCTTCTTTTGTAATAGTTGCCATAAAAGTTTGTAATGTTATGTTTGTTTTTGTTGTTTGTTGTTCATCCTGTATTGTGAAAGGCTTATCCGAACAGTTCTTTTATCGCCTCTTCTACCTTTCTTACGGTGTGAAGCTTGATGGAATATTGCTTGCCTTTCAGTGTATTTACGTTGCGCTTTGGTATTATAATATCGCTGAATCCAAGTTTTTCTGCCTCCTGAATACGTTGTTCTATGCGGCTTACGGGTCTCACTTCGCCGCTCAGTCCCACTTCTCCGCACATACACCATCCTTCGTCTATGGGCATATCGAGGTTGCTGGATATTACAGCTGCAATGACGCTAAGATCCATTGCCATGTCAGTTACCTTCAAACCGCCGGCTATATTGAGGAAAACGTCCTTCTGCATGAGTTTGAATCCCACTCTTTTCTCAAGCACTGCAAGCAGCATATTGAGCCTCCTTTGGTCGAAACCTGTGGCGGAACGCTGTGGAGTACCGTACGCTGCGGACGACACCAGAGCCTGTGTCTCAACGAGAAAAGGCCTCATTCCCTCCATCGCGGCACTTATTGCGATACCGCTCATGCCCTCTCTGTCATCGCCAAGCAGTAATTCTGACGGATTGACAACCGGTCGCAGACCATTCTGTAACATCTCGTAAATGCCCAGTTCGGACGTGGAGCCAAAGCGATTCTTTGTGCTTCGCAGTATGCGGTATAGCCCTTGGCGGTCGCCTTCGAACTGAATCACCGCGTCAACGATATGCTCCAGTATCTTAGGTCCGGCTATTGCCCCTTCTTTCGTTATGTGACCGATTAGTATTACGGGCACACCGCTGGCCTTGGCGAATCTCAATAGCGCGGAAGCACATTCCCTTATCTGCGTGATACTACCCGGAGCAGAGTCCACAGTCTCTGTCTCCATGGTCTGTATGGAGTCTATTATTATCAGGTCCGGGGCGCATGAACGTATCTGGTCAAACACTTTCTCAATGGAAGTTTCGCATAATATCAGCACATTCTCGTTGTTTGCGCCCTCTATTCTGTCTGCTCTCATGCGCAGTTGGTGTGCACTTTCCTCTCCGCTGACATACAACACCTCTGTCTGAGGCAACCTCATTATCGTCTGCAAAGTCAGTGTACTCTTGCCTATTCCGGGGTCTCCACCAAGCAAAATGATGCTGCCCGGCACAAGACCACCGCCAAGTACACGGTTCAACTCGCTGTCATTCATGTCCATTCGTGGCTCGTCAGTAGTGGAGATGTCGCCCAATCGCAACGCTTTTCCCCTCGTGGCGTGACGCATTACGCCTGCTATGCTGTCACCGGTGGCATTTGCCCGTCTTGCGGCAGACACCTCTCTGGCTGTTATCCTTGCGCTTTGTTGACCGCTGTCATTGGCTATCCGTATCTCGCGAAACGTGTTCCACTGGTTGCATGACGGGCATTTCCCTATCCATTTGGCGGATTCTTGTCCGCAATTTTCGCATACGTATGCCGTTTTGTCTTTTGCCATAGTTCATGAATATACGTTGCAAAGTTACTAATTTTTATTTGTACAGAGAAACAAACGGCAGAAAAAGTCCGATTTTTTGGTTAAAATACGTTGTGCCTTAGTTCCGTATCGCTATTATTTATTAACTTTGCGGTCAAATGAAAAGTATTTTCTACGTTATTATATGCCTTCTGCTTCTCCCGCTAACCCTTTGCTGTCAGAGCGAGGAAGAGACCCGTCGGCTGTCTAAAGCGGAGCGGGAACGCCTTTTTCGAGAAGACTCCGCTGCGTTAAAGATAGGCGTTTTGCCTACAGAAGACTGTCTTCCGATAATCCTTGCGAAAGAGTTGGGAGTGTACGACACCCTCGGTGTCAGTGTACACCTGCGTCGTTACAACGCTATGAGCGAGTGCCGTATAGCCTTGCAAGACTCTCTTGTGGAGGGGGCGGTGATTGATTCCACGTTGATGTCGCTGCTGAACAAAGACGGCGAGTGGTTGCACAGCGGTCTTTCCACAGACATGACGTGGCAGTTTCTTACCGCCAAGAAAGCGAGAATCAGCCGTTTGGAACAACTTACGGACAAGATTATAGCGGCAGACAGCCATGGCGAGTCGCACCGTCTTGCCGAACAGGCCATTGACTCGCTGTTAAAGAAAGGTCAGTTGGTGTTTGTTGTACAGGTGGAAGACCTCAACATACGTCTTAACATGCTCAATTCCGGTAACGTCGATGCGGCACTCTTGCCGGAACCGTTTGCCACTAAGGCGCGCAGGCAGGGTGCCAAGGTTATAGACAGGGTGCGTTCCAAGCCCGCAGGGGTGCTGGCAATGAGGACGGCAGCCATGCGGTGCGAGACAAGGAAACAACAGTACGGACTTTTTCTTAAAGCAGTCGCCATAGCCAGAGATTCCATCCGGCAATACGGTGCGACCCATTACATCAAGTATCTTGAATGATTACAGAACTATTGCATAAAGGCTACCTGTCACAGGCGTTTGCAGAATTGCGCAACCGCACGGCAGCCTATCCGGGCGAAGGCTACGGTGACCGTCTTGAAGTGTTGCAAACTGAGTTCCAATATATGAGCGATTTCATGCTCCAGGGCTATAAGGACGAGAAGCGTGCGTCACTTTTCCAAGACCTGTTGCAACGCATATCTGAGTTGGATTATGACCTCTGTGTGCGTGAGACACTCTTGGAAAATCCCTATCTGAAAACCACTGTCAAGGCACTTCGTGCCACAGACCAGTCGGCAGAGATGCTTCAAGACAATATTCTCTTGCCATTGCCGCCGCAGGAGCATTATAAAAATCTCTCCACCTGTTTCCTTTTGCTGCTCACTTCGGGGCATTGGAGACAGAAACAAGCCGATGAATGGAGTGCATTCATTGCCTCCCCCAAGACCAACGCTATTGATGCGGCCACGCTGACCGCCGCCATCATGCTGTCAGCCATATACCATTACTCTTATTACAAAGCCCTCTGTCTTGCCAATATCTACGTGTTGTGCAGCAGGGATGAGGTGCGTCAGCGCGCTTTCGTGGGTTGTCTGCTCGCCATTTGCGAGGCGGACGGACATGATGGCGCACAGACCGACGCCTTGCTTAATATCATCTTCTCCACAGAAGACAGCCGTAAGTCGCTCATAGAGATGCAGGTGCAGATGGCGGCATGTGCCAATGCCGAGGCTGACAGTACAGAGATAAACAAGAATATCATGCCCGGACTGTTGCGTAACCAACCTTTCCGCTTCACAAAAGACGGCATAGTGGAGCAGGAAGAGGAAAACGACTGCATAAATCTTGACGAGGAAGAGCGTAAGATGGAAGCCATGACCGAGGGTATAAACAAGATGATTCAGATGCAGAAAAACGGCTCCGATGTCTTTTTCGGTGGTTTCAGGCAGATGAAACGCTTTCCTTTCTTCTATCAGACCGCCAACTGGTTCATGCCGTTTGATATCAACCATCCGGACATAGGGCGTGAGGTAAAGTCCTTGCAGGATAGTGATTTCGTCAGCAAGGTGACCAACCGCGGACCTTTCTGTAACTCAGACAAATACTCGTTCGTCATTGCTATGTCGGGCGTTATCGGTCATCTGCCGGAGAATGTGCGCAAGATGATGGAGGAGGGTGGTGTCGGTCCCCTCGGGATGCAGGACGAGGCCTATGCCACTCCCACACCGTCCATGTTGCGCTTGCAGTACCTTCAGGACCTGTATCGCTATTTCCGCCTCAGTCCGTTGGGCACATCCCTGCGCAATCCTTTCGGCAGTGTGCCGCAATACCGTCTGTGGACGGTTGCACGCAGATGCTTGTCGGATGCGGAACGCAAGACCGTCCTAACCTGTATGCTGCGTGATACTACTCTGTGGAGCGGCAGACATAATGCGGAAAACGGGCATATACCGCCGCAGTCTGATGCCACCCATCCGGCAGACCTTGTCCTTGACAGTTTTGAGGACAAAGAAAGCTTGGAATATCTGTCATGTTACGCAGACTGCATGATGCTCCGCAAACGTCACGCTGAGGCCTCTGAGGCATACGCCAGATGCCTGCTTCTCAAGCCGGAAGACCCTGCCCTGATGCGTGGAATGGCGAGAGCGTGCTATGGTAATGGCGAGTATGTCAAGGCGGCATTCTACTTTGATGCCCTGCACACGCTCTTCCCGAAACGTGTGTCATACGTCCTCAACTATGCTATGGCTATGGTCATGGATGGAATGGCGGACAATGTGGTGAACGATATGTACCGGCTCGAATACGAGACCCCCGGTAACGCCATGGTGAAGAACACCCTTGGCTGGGTGCTACTGCATGCAGGTAAGGCGGAGCAGGCACTCGCCGTCTATGGGAAACTGATGGAGACAAAGGATGTGCAGGCTGATTTCGCCATGACAATCAATGCCTTCTACGCCTTCCTCGCCAACGGCAAGGTGGGACAGGGGGTGGAGATGTTAAAAGGATATTGTGATGCTCTTGACGGCAAACAGCGTCATGCGTTCCATGAAACCCTTGCCGGAGCGATGGAAGAGGATGCGCGTCTGCTTGAAAGATACGGTATTTGCCAGGCAGAAAAGAGCATAATACTGTCGCAATTCGCTTTTTTGATACTATAATTTGGCGTTATCGAAAAAACTTCGTACCTTTGCACCTTAATAATATAACAGACTTTTTAATGAAAGTTTCAATCGTAAAATACAATGCAGGCAACATATTCAGCGTGATAAACGCTGTGAAGCGCATGGGGATAGAGCCGTTGTGGACTGACGATCCGGAGGAACTCATGTCGTCAGACAGGGTTATCTTTCCCGGACAAGGAGAGGCTCGCAGTGCTATGGAGTACCTGCGTGAGCGCAATCTTGACAAGGTCATAGCCTCTTTGACCCAGCCTGTGCTCGGCATCTGCGTGGGACAGCAGTTGTTGTGTGCCCACAGCGAGGAGGGAGATACCGACTGTATTGGTGTGTTCCCCATACAGGTACGGCGTTTCCAGCCTAATGTGCATGAGGAGAAAGTGCCCTGCATGGGGTGGAACTCATTGAATCTGCGTCTGCCGGACACTGCGGACGTGATGCGGACAGAGGGCAATGTCAGCCCGCTCTTTGCCGGATTGGGGCAGGAGGACTATGTGTATTTCGTGCATTCCTACTACTGTGAACTGTGTGACAACACCATAGCCACGGCTGACTACATACTGCCGTACAGCGCAGCATTGCAGAAAGACAACTTCTTCGCCACCCAGTTCCATCCCGAAAAGAGCGGAAAGGTGGGGAGACAGATATTGGAGAATTTCCTTAGCCGCGGCTTTGCCGGCTTATAGGTTATTGGTTGTTGGTATTAGGTTGTAGGTCTTTCGGGCTGCAAGTCATGGGATATATGACCTAAAC
>CALYTD010000035.1 GCA_945486445.1 uncultured Prevotellaceae bacterium | reverse complement strand
ACACGAAGTCTGTAATCCACTCTTGTGAGAAGCCCAACCGTTGGTTGTATTTGCGCACGGAGGCTACTGCTTTCAGTGTTCCTGCATCAGAATAGTCGTTTTTATTGAACAGGTCATTGACTGTTTTCTCGGTCATTGTGTATATTGCTTTCTTGAAGATTGATGGCAATCGTAGTTTGAACTTCATCAGATTACCCATCAACATCATTGTGTCCTGCGTAAAATGTTGGAACTGTATCAGGTAGGTTTGCACGTCTTGCATCTTGTGGCAGTTCTTTGCTATGCTCTTGTCAATCTCTCTGAAGAAGGCATCATTATGCCCAAACATGTCTTTTAGCATCTTGCGACAGGCGTTTTTCTCACCTGTTCCCAGTCTGTTGTGCTCTGTGTGTACTTTGAATGTTGACTTGAATATGCGGAGATCAGGCAGCATCGCTATGTTGTTTATCCCTACTTGTGCTGCTATTGAGGCTTGAAAATATACCCTTATCAGCATCATATAGTCCTGCATTCCTCCGACTTTGACTGTATTGTCGTTGCGTCTTTGAAAAAAAGATAATATGCCCATTGTGTGATTCTTGAATGATTAATTGGCTACAAAGTTACATAAAAAAAACGATAAAACATGACTTTTGACAAATAAAAGGCCTTTTTAATGAAGAAAAAACAGTTTTTACGCTTTCTATTGGAAAACTTTTGCTAATTTTGCATGGTTAAACTTTTTTATTAAGACAAGTGCGTAATGTTTTGATTAAGAAACTTAAATAACTCAAATATGATAGACGAATCAAATCAAGTGACAAAAAATGCGCAGCAGGATGGTGCGGATAGTTCTTTTTTGAACTTGCAGTTCTTCATCAAGACCTTCTTGTTAAACTGGCAGTGGATATTGTTGTCGGTGTTTATCTGCCTTGCTATTGCTGTGTTATACATACGTTATACCCCGGCAGTGTATCAGATAACGGCTAAGATTCTTGTTAAGGAGGACGATAACAAGATGCGTACTACCAATAAGATACAGGCTGCTGCTAATCTTGGATTCGTTACTAACAGTGATGGTTTTGACAATGAGCTTGAGGTTCTTAGGTCAGTCAGCATTGCAGAGGGTGTGGTGCGTGACTTGAAACTATACGTAAACTATGAGGCGGAGGGCCGTATAACGGATAGAGCCATATACAAGGATAATCCTATAATAGTGGATTTAGACCCTGTTCACCTTGATACCTTGAACAAGAAGATATATCTTGAGGTAACAAAGAATGACAATATATATAATGTAGAGGGTAAATACTTTAAGGCTGATGGTAAGAACTATGATGAGTTCAGTGCCTCGGGCAAGCTTCCTATTTCCATACTTACAAAGGGAGGAGTTATTAGTATCACACAGAACAGGG
Organism: uncultured Prevotellaceae bacterium; assembly: GCA_945486445.1. GTDB lineage: Bacteria > Bacteroidota > Bacteroidia > Bacteroidales > Bacteroidaceae > Prevotella. The sequence goes on along the minus strand of CALYTD010000035.1, from coordinate 7,141 downwards.
CTACAAAATACCGGTGGATTGAAGGTCGCAGTGTGAAGGTTAGTATCTATAATCCTACGAAAGTGGCTGAGGCTTATGCCATGAATATGGATGTGTCCGCCTTGTCAAAGACTACTACCATCGCTAATCTTGTCCATAACGACATCATACCCGAACGAGGCATAGACTATCTTAACCAGGTGGCAGTGGTATATAACAGGCTTGCCAACATAGACAAGAACGAGATAGCCGTGCGCACGGAGGAGTTTATCAACCAAAGGCTTGAGAAAATCAAGAGCGAGTTGGGCAACACCGACGGTGCGATAGAGAGTTATAAGCGTAATAACAATATGGCTGACCTCCAGACTACGGCTTCACAGGTAGTTCTTAACACTGATGCTACGGAGAAAGAGATTACCGAGATGGGCAAGCAACTGCTGCTTATGGAGAGTGTGAAGGAGTATGTGGATGCGAATTCTGGTAAGTATCAGGCTCTGCCCTCTAATGTAGGACTGACTGATCCCGCCTCTACTGCACTCATAGCGCAGTATAATACCATAGTGCTTGATCGCAACCGACTCCTTGGAAGCGCTTCAGAACTCAGCCCTACGGTAATGACTCTTACCGCACAACTTGATGACTTGATGTCTTCTTTGAGGCAGGCTCTATCACAGTCTATAAAGGATATGAGGATACAGCGTGACGTATTGCAGCGCAGTTACGACAAGTATTCTTCCAAGTTGTCACGCTCACCAGAGCAAGAAAGATTCCTTACCGAGATAGGAAGGCAGCAGGAGGTGACCTCAAGTTTGTATATCATGCTCTTACAGAAGCGTGAGGAGAACTCAATCTCACTTGCGGCGACCGCTGATAAGGGTAAACTTATAGACAAACCCCTGTTCGTGGGGAAGGTAAGACCCAAGGTTCCGATGGTAATGCTGATAGCGTTCTTCCTCGGACTCGCCATACCGTTCGGCATCTTGATACTTAGAGAGAAACTACGTTTCCGCATAGAGGGACATGAGGACGTGGCAAAACTTACTAACAGGCCAATCATTGCTGATGTGGCAGTGGCCAATGAGAGTGCGAAGACCAAGGGAGAGATTGTCGTCCGGGAGAATAAGAACGACCAGATGGAAGAGATTTTCCGCGGGTTGCGTACCAACTTGCAATTCCTTATGAAGGAGAAACAGAACGTAATAATGTTCACTTCCACCGTCTCTGGTGAGGGAAAGACCTTTGTTGCAGCAAATCTCGCTGTCAGTTTCGCACTGCTTGGCAAGAAGGTGTTGCTCGTAGGACTTGACATACGACGCCCGCGTTTGGCGGCACTCTTTGAACTTGACAGTGATGAGGACGCTGGTATATCAACCCTTCTCACACGGGAAGAACTCACATTGGAGGACATAAAGGGCCAGATAGTGCCTTCAGGAGTGAACAAAAACCTCGACATTCTCAAGGCAGGACCTATACCTCCCAACCCTGCCGAGCTCGTTTCTCGCAAGTCGCTTGAAACAATCTTCGGGTATTTGCGTGAAGAATATGACTACGTGATAGTCGATACGGCTCCCGTAGGACTTGTGTCTGACACGTTACAGATAGGTCGTATAGCCGATATAACGGTCGCTGTATGCCGGGCTGACTACACGGATAAATCAGCTTTCGTAGAACTTGACGGAATGGCTGACAATGGCAAGTTGCCTAATATGTGCGTGGTAATAAACGGCATAGATATGTCTAAACGCAAGTATGGCTACGCCTACGGCTACGGACGCTACGGAAAATACGGACGTTACGGCAAGTATGGTCGTTACAACTCACATTACGGTCCGAATGCAGGCTATGGTTATCACTCTTATGGGTACAGTTCTTACAGAAACAGCCACTACGCCAACCCCAATGATGATTCTATAAAACTGTAAGCACAATACACCTATGATTATAGCAGTAGATTTTGACGGGACCATCGTTACTGACGCATATCCGCAGATAGGTAAGGAACAACCCTTTGCCATTGATACACTTAAGATGCTCATCAAGGACCGCCATCGCCTCGTATTGTGGACGGTGCGAGAGGGAAAGTATCTTGATGATGCCGTGAACTGGTGTCGAGAGCGTGGTGTGGAGTTCTATGCAGTCAATAGGGACTACCCAGAGGAGGAGATGGAGAATAACAATCACTTCTCACGCAAGTTGAAAGTGGATATGTGGATAGATGACCGCAGCATTGGCGGACTGCCTGACTGGGGGACAATCTATCGTATGATACGTGACAACAAGACGTGGAAAGACATTATAAAGGAACGTGTCAATGCTGCGAGTTACAATGGTTCGCTGCCACAGCCGAAGAAGAAATGGTGGCAGTTTTAAGGTTGTGACACGCTGAGGACAACGCTCCTTGCATAAGGTACAGTGTAAATAGAAAAGTAAACAGGTGCTGATTGCAATGCAATTAGCACCTGTTTATGTTATTATCAGCATCAAATCATAATGTTATCAGCACCTGTTTGTCTGTACGTTAGGAATGGGAAGTACCGTATTCGTTGGTATATCAGTGCGTTATACCGTGTAATGCGCAACTGTTGTGACATGATAACGTAATATAAACAGATGTCAATAGCGGTGTGATTAGTATGGGCAATGTGTGTCGTATGCTGTTAAAACTCCTGAAATAGGGTGTCAGTGGTACTCATTCCTCTATGTCTGTCACGAGAGAAATGGCACTGACAAAACGGTGGCTAATGGTTTCAAGCATGGCAATGTTCATGCGTGTCATCGTGCTGAACGAGTGTTTTCCAAACACCTTTGTTATGCTGTTCATAAACAGACGCTTCGCCTTGTGGTATGGCTTTATTACAAATGGTAGTTCCTCCGCAGCAAACCCCATACATGAAATGAGCATATTGCCCTCCACGGAGGCTATCTGCACCAATCCGATGTGTGCAAGCCATAGGCGCAATTTGTCGTAATCAATCTTCTCTCCCTGTTCCCTGATATATTGCCCCATGGTTATTATACCCTCAATGCAGGTGTCATTGGTCACTATGTGCTCCGTGTTCTTGATGATAATGTCAAGCAATGTCAGCGTCTCATCAGACGTATTGTGTGAGTTCATCTCCTCCTCACGCACCTCGTCCAGTTTCTTCTGCGTCCAGTGGTTAAACAGATGAGCGTTGGAGAAGTCGAAGGGCGCTTCCTCCTTGCCACAATGTCTTGCATTGATGGCTGCTGACAGGGTGGGCGAAAAGGCTTTGTCATCTCTCATAACCTCCGCTCCCCTTGCCACGAAACGCAGTATGTTCAGGCTTGCTGCAGCGTCAACAAGCTTTCGCCATTTATGGGGTGACATGGGCAACAGCCTTGCCTCGGCCTCTGGTAGGTTGAAGGCACCGCGCTCAAGGAGCGTTATAAGGTTATGGATTATGAATGAGTGCATGGTGAGGTTGTTGGTCGTTGGGTTGTTAAGGTGTTGGTTTTGCGGAATGAGGCAGTCGCTTGTGGATTGGCCGTTGGCTCTTTTTGCCTCTTCCTGCCCGTGTGATTGTATGTGTCAAAGGTCCATGTTGCAGTAGGGTGGGGTGCTGTTAAGAGAGCAATTCCTGCGCTTTCGCCAGGTCTTCTGGCGTGTCTATGCCTATGGTCTCGGTGTAGGTCTCACCCACTTTGATTCTGTACCCGTTCTGCAACCACCGTAGCTGTTCCAGACTCTCTGCCACTTCAAGCGATGACTGTGGCAGCGATGTTATCTCTTTCAGCACGTTTCGCCGATAGGCATACATTCCTATGTGCTTCATAAAGGGATAGGTATCAGCCCAATCCTCCATCTCCTTACCGCGAATAAACGGTATCACAGAGCGGCTGAAGTACATGGCAAAGCCCTTGTTGTCCACTACTATCTTCGGGGAGTTGACGTTACTGATACGCTTCCATGCCTCTTCCTTGGTTACGGCAGCACGGTCAGCCCCGTCAGGCACGAACCTTATGCCGAGTGTTGCAATCTGTGTCTGGCTGTCATCAAAACATTTGCATACGGCGGCTATCTGCTCTGGCTGTATAAAAGGCTCATCACCCTGCACGTTCACAACCACGTCATACATCTCACCAGCAGCCTCTATCTTCTCCATCGCTTCCTCAATGCGATCTGTTCCACTCTTGTGGTCGGGAGAAGTCATTACCGCCTTGCCGCCCCATGAACGCACGTGGTCAAGGATACGCTGGTCGTCAGTAGCCACCCATGCGGCATCCAACTGTTTGCTCACCTGCTCGTAAACTCTCTGTATGACACTCTTGCCGCCAAGAATGGCCAGCGGCTTACCGGGAAAACGTGTTGACGCATATCGCGCCGGGATAATGGCTATGTACTTCATGTCCGTATATAGGATTATGCGTTGAAACAGTTAGACGACAACCGAGGCAGAGTTGCACTCGCAGTATGCCGTACACCTTATTTATATAGTATAGGTGCAAAGTTAGTCATAATTATTCATTGAAGAGCCCTTTCTACTAATATTTTACAGAATAAACATAAAAAATGTTGAAGAACGGTTGTTTTTTCAAAATAAATTTGTAATTTTGAACCATAAATTATCGGTGGGATTCGGTGGTGCGAACAGCATGATGCAAGGCAGATTACCAACCTTGCATAGCGCAGGCAGCACTGCAACCCGTAATCAGCAAGCATAAAAAACAACAGTGAGATTATATCTAATACAAATTATATTATTGCTTATACCCCTTGGGGCATCGTCCCAGAAAATAGTACTTGGCTCATGTGACACACATGACAAGGGACATTATCAGGGCGAAATGCTTGGAGGAAAACCACATGGAAAAGGAAGTACACGCTTTGATAACGGCGACACATTCGAAGGAGAGTACGTAAAAGGAAAACGACAAGGACACGGCGTATATTCGTTCACTGACGGAGAACGATACGAAGGCCAGTGGTTTCAAGACCAGCAGCACGGGAAAGGCATATATTATTTCTCAAATAACAACCGCTATGACGGCCTTTGGTTTCGTGATTACCAGCAGGGACATGGCGTGATGTACTATTATACCGGAGATGTCTATGACGGAAACTGGGTGCAGGACAAGCGACAAGGAAAAGGAAAGTACACATATAAAGGTGGCGCCTATTATGAAGGAGAGTGGAAGAACGACATGAAGTGGGGTAAAGGCTACTTCTATTGGGCGGACGGAAGCTCCTATGACGGACAGTGGTCAGAGAACAAACGCACAGGAAAAGGCATATTCAAATATGCCACGGGCGACACCTACAACGGTATGTGGCGTGATGACCTGCAAAATGGAAGAGGTGTTTACAAGTTCCGCAACGGCGATGTGTACGAAGGAGACTATGTAAACGGCGAGAGAACAGGCGAAGGCATATTCCGATATGCCAATGGTGACAAATACACAGGCCACTTCACCGATGGAGACAAGGACGGAATGGGAACCTTTATATGGCGAAACGGCGACACATATATAGGACTATGGAAGACAGACAGGCAGAACGGACGCGGAAAACTGACAAAGAAAAACGGCGATGTATATGAAGGAAACTTCAAAAACGGACTGCCTGACGGAGAAATGATAATACACTACTCTGACGGCTCAAGGTTCAAAGGCACATATAAAGCGGGCAAACGCAACGGAAAAGCAATAGAAGAGAGCAAGGAAGGAGTAAGATTTGAAGGCTCATATAAGGACGATGAACGAGACGGTGACTTCATAGAAAAAGACAGAAACGGACAAGTCACTGCACGAGGAACATACGAAATGGGCATGAGAAACGAGAAATAAAACAGCAATAACCCCTAAAATAATACGGACTATGGTAATAGACACATTGGAAAACCTAAAACTTTACGTTGGTATGAACCCCCTTTTTGCTGACGTAGTGAAGTTCATCGAGGAGAATGACCTTCTCACACTCGAACCAGGAAAGCATATAATAAAAGGAAAAGACCTCTTCGTTAACATAACAACAGCAAAAGGCAAGACACCAGACGAGGCCGTTATGGAGACACATAAAGAGATGATAGACATACAGATACCACTCGATGAAGAAGAGACATTCGGTTATCTGCCACTTGAAGATATGCCAGACGACATACCATATAACGCAGAAAAAGACATAACAAAATACCCAGATCTGCCAGGAAGCAGCTATGTCACCTGCCGACCAGGTATGATGGCCATCTTCTTCCCGCAGGACGGACACGCACCATGCATAGCAAACGTGCCAGAAATAAAGAAAGCTATCTTTAAGGTCAAGGCATGAACGTAACGGCACTGCCGATAAAACTAACCATAACAACCCACCTAACAAGAGACAATAAAATGGCAGAGACAAAGAAAGCGACAGCGAAAAAAACTGCTACACCAAAGAAAACCACAACAGCAAAGCGGACTTGTGCAGCGAGAAAATGTACAAAAGCCGCACAGCCACAGCATATAGGAATCGTAAAGAACGACCCATGGCTGGAGCCATTTGAAGACGCTATAAAGGGAAGACATGAACATGCAGAGTGGATGATAAACCACTTGACAGCCAATGGCAAGTGTACACTGTCAGACTTTGCATCAGGATACATGCACTACGGGTTACACCGCACAAAGCAGGGAGGCTGGGTGTTTCGAGAATGGGCGCCAAATGCTACTGAGATATACCTCATTGGAGACTTCAATAACTGGCAGGAAAACCCGAAATATGCCCTGAAACGCAGTAAGAACGGGCAGGACTGGGAACTAAAACTACCAAAGACCGCCCTCAAACACGGTGACCTTTACAAGATGCTTGTGAAGTGGAACGGCGGACAGGGAGAGCGCATTCCGGCATGGGTGAGACGCGTTGTGCAGGACGATGTTACCAAACTGTTCTCCGCGCAGGTGTGGGAACCGGAGACACCTTACGTCTGGAAGAAGAAGACTTTTAAGCCAAACACAGCGCCACTGCTTATATATGAGTGCCACATTGGTATGGGACAAGATGCCGAGAAGGTAGGAACATACACCGAATTTAAGGAGAATGTGCTGCCGAGAGTAATCAAAGCAGGGTATAACTGCATACAGATTATGGCGATACAAGAGCACCCTTACTACGGGTCTTTCGGCTATCATGTAAGTTCTTTCTTCGCTTCTTCAAGCCGTTTCGGTA
>CALYTD010000034.1 GCA_945486445.1 uncultured Prevotellaceae bacterium | reverse complement strand
CTTATACAAGCTGCGAATCTCGCACATAGCATCGGGGGGTTGAATGTTCCATCTTTATCTAACACGTAATGAGTAAGCTTCTCTATTGGGGTGTCATGCCCGTCTATCAGTTTCTGGGTTTTCGCAGTCAATGATATCTCGGTCAATGACATGGTGCCTTTATTTTCATCTGCCACTGTCACACCATCGTTTTCATACGTCGTTTCAAAATAGAGTTTGATACCTGTTACTGCCTGATAATTACCTTTTGCAATCTCACCAGCAAATAAAGGAGCATATTTTGAAGCCCAAAATCCGTCATGTCCACTGCCTACAAATTCCAAGTGTGAGCCAATATCATCGCCTGTAAAGGTAACTTTTCCACTCTCAACATTTGAAAAATCATAGGCTTTATCAAACTGAATTTCTATGTACGAGCCAATTTCGCCTGTACTTGTGATAGAATGTTTTTCTTCATCATACGTCACCTTATCTGACGCAATGATTGCACTTAGATCAATTTTAGCCTTACCTTCTGCGTCAAAAACAAGTGCTTGGGTAGTAGAAACCGCAGAAGCCTTGGCGTAGTTTACCTGCGTCCACGTCACATTATCCCCCCCAGAACACCTTGGGAGAGGTCGGCAGTGACCTTTTTAGCCATGACCGTGCCGCCAAAGAGCAGCAGCAGGGTCATGGAGAAGAGATGTTATAATTTCATAATAAATAGATAATAGATAATAATTATTTGTTAATTAAATGTATAAAAGTTTATTTCGTTATCACGATACCGCCGTTGCAGGGTATGGTTATGTCCATCTGCTGCTTGCGGTTCACCTTTGTTTGCTTTACGCTGCCTTGCAGTTTGGCATCGTCAGCGTACACGGTTACAGTCTCTCCGGCTGCGAACATGGGCAGAGAGAGGCGCAACTTCAATGGCGTTTTGTCTGCGTTGACACCGGTAACGTACCACTTTGTGCCGGTGCGGCGTGCCAGAATGACGTAGCGTCCGGGGTAACCGTCGAGGTAAAGTGTCTCGTCCCACGTGGTGGGCACGGCCTTCATAAACTCCACTGCCCATGCGGGAGCGTCGGTAAGGTTGTTGGGTGCCATGGCGAAATGCTGCACAGGGCTTTGGAAGAGTATGGCTGTGGCGAGGGCAAAGACATCTGATGTCACCCTGTGTCCGCCCCACATCTCGGCAGAGTTCTTGGGGTTGTAGTACCAGTTAAGGGTGCTTCCGCCGAAATCCATGCTGCCTACGGCGTTGCGTATGAACGGCAGGAAGGTGGCATCGAGTGCCTCGCGGTCACATTCTCCTTGTGAGAAGTGGAGGTTTTCGCTTGCCCTCACCGCCTCGCAAGCCACGAAGTTGGGGTACATACGCTCCCACCCCCTCGGCAGTGTGCAGCCGTGGAAGATGACCATAAGGCCGAACTCCTGCGCGTCTCGCAGTATGTCCTCATAGAGTTGCATGGTGCACTGCTTGTCGCCACCAAAGAAATCCACCTTAATGCCGCGTATGCCGATGCTCTTCATCCATGCCATCTCGGCGCGACGACGGTGGGATGTGTCCATGCAATGGCGCGGTGTCTGCGGCGCGTCGTTCCATTGTCCGTTGGAATTGTACCACAGATAGAGGCTGACACCCTTGCTTTTGCCGTACTTTGCGAGCTCCGCAATGCGGTCACGGCCTATCTGTACGTCCCACATGGCATCCACAAGGAGCGACTCCCAGCCCATGGCCGCGCTGAAATCAATGTACTGTTTCTGCGTGTCGAAGTTGCAACTCTCGTCGTTTGCGATAATCCATGACCAGCTGCCACGGCCGTATTTCTCCGCAGCCGCCTTGTATTCAAGGTCGCTGTGGCGGTGGGCGGCGTTGTCACCCAGCACGTCCCACGCCACGGTTGTCTCCACAATGGGTTTCAGTGTGGTGCCGATGGTGATGGTTCTCCATGGTGTTACCGACGGCAGTGATGCCTGCACGGTGGCGGAACCGTAGCCGTTGTTCTCCTTTTCGCTTGGGAACGCTATCTGATAGAGGCCTCCCTGCTTGCCTTCGAGGCGTGAAGCGCAGTATGATCCGTCAACGCCCGTCTCGGAGATGAGCGTCCAATAGGGTGTGGCGGCATTGCTTCCGTCTCCCTTTACCTTGAAAAGACAAGGGAAAGTGTAGCCCTGTCCCCATCCGTTCTTGCCCATCTCGCCGTCAGCCTCGTAATGAGTCTCATAACTGGGGGCTGTCCTTGCGAAGCCAGTCATGGTGCCCATCTGCGGACAAAGGAACGTGGTGGTGCCTTGGGGCATACGGAATGCTGTGGCTTCTGCCGTTATCACGCAGCAGAGTGTTTCCTTTTGGGGCTGCAACTGGTAGCGGAACGCCACGTTGTTGTCGCTGACACGGAAGGTAACGGCTATTACTTCCTTGCCATTCTGCGCGAAATAGAACGTCTGTTCGTTGGCTTCGTAACGGAACTGGCTCTTTTTTGTGCTGTAAAGAGTGTAACTGTCCGTCACTTTCCGCACCTCCCCGCACTTTGTAAGCGTGAGACTCCGGGTGAAGTCGCCCACGTTTGTGGTCATTCCGAGTGCCGATGGCATGATGACCGTAACGCCATCGTATGCCACGGTGTATGTTGGCATCCCCTGTTCACATGCCACTTCCACCGTGGTCTTGCCGTCAGGGCTTGCCAGATTGGCGGCATACGCAGCCACATTAGCGGCAAGTGCCGCGATAATGATGATGTAGTTTCTTAGTGTATTCATTGCTTTATAGTGAAATTATCGAAGTCTGCCCATCCTCCGCACTGCTTTGTGGCGTAGCAGTAGAGTGCGAACTTGGTGCCCATGAACATCCTTTTGTAGTCGAATCTCATCTTGAACGGCTTACCTATCGTCCTGAATGTCTTGCCATCAGTACTGTATGAGAATGTGGCGAGGTCCTTTCCGAGGTTGAAGTCGCCGTGTACGCGGAGCCATATCGTTCCGTTCTTTACGGGAACAGCCTCTATCACTTCCTTCTTCACGCCCACAACCCGCTTTCCGGGGTCTTGAAGATCAACGGATTCAAAGGTCAGTTGCAGCGTGCGGCGCTTGCCATCCTGCACTATTGACAGCAGACCGGAGTCTCCGTTGAACGCTGCCATGCCGCAAACGTCACCATCTTTCATTCCGTTCAGATCTACACAGACTGTTGCTTCGCTCTCGGGGCCGAACATTCTCTGCGTTATTGTGTTGGGAGCGAGGAACACATTGTCTGTAATGCGTGACGTTTTGAGCCTCAACCAGCCCTCCCTCTCGGTGAGAGACCACATGGAGTTGATTGGATTATGGTTCCACTGCCATATCTTTTTGAGCGTCTTTCCCTCGAAGTCATCGTTTCCCGTGATGCCTTCCGCAGGCAAATAGGATTCCAACGGCACCTCAAAGTTTTCCGGTATGCGGCCGTTCTCGTCGCCAAGCATAGGCCATCCGTCCTTCCAACGGCACGGTTCGAGGGTCAATACGCGCCCTACTCCACCACGATCCTGGAATATTACGCCGTACCAGTTGCCGTGTATGTCATCCACTATGGTGCCTTGCCCGACGTAAGGGAAGCCCTTGAAGTTGTCAGTCAGTATCACTTCCTTCTCATACGGGCCCTCAATGCGGTCGGCGCGGTAGCATACCTGCCGGCGTTTCTGCCCGTTTGGCCACGAAATCATGAGCAGATAGTACTTCCCGTCCTTCTTAATCACGCGGCTACCTTCAAGCAATCCCGTCTCGGTCTGGTCTCTTTTGAACACGGTAGCGCGCAGTCCGCCCTCCTTTAAGCCGCTGAAATCCTTGTTAAGCTCGGCAACTTGTCCCGTGCCATAGAACACATAGACCCTGTCATCGTCGTCAATGAAGAGCGAAGCGTCATGGAAATGGTTGGTACGGCATTGCAGTCGCCACGGTCCTGCGGGGTCTTTGGCGGAGTATATGAAGCTGCGGTACGGCTGATCATTAGGTGAAAACAGCAGATAATACGTGCCTTTGTGGTAGCGTATGCTCGTTGCCCACTGTCCTCTGCCATACACTGTGCCGCCTTCAAGGTCATACAGCGGTGTGTCAGCAATCTTGTCACACACGTAACTGATGGTTTCCCAGTGCACAAGGTCACGTGAATGCATCACCGGCACGCCCGGCATGAGGTGCATGGTGGTGCTGACCATGTAGTAGTCACTGCCCACTCGTATCACGTCGGGGTCTGGAACGTCCGCCCAAAGCATGGGGTTCTCACAGCGTGTGGTGGTTTGTGCCACGGCGGTCAAGGCCGCCAAGGCTGTCATTATGGTAAGGAATATCTTTTTCATTGCCTATTTGAACACGTTAGGTAAGAACTCGTTGAGGCATCGTCTCCATGTAAGCCACTCGTGGGCAGTGCCTGGCGATACGTAGTAATGGGCGTTGATGCCCATTTCTTTCAGCCCGTCATACATCTTCTTTGTGCCGAAGTTCTCCTCGGAACCACATCCGAGGAAGAGGTAACGCACCTGTTTGTTGAACTTTCCGGCATCGTTGAACACGCCGTTGTAGCACGTTTTCAGGTCAACATTGAACAATGCGCCGCTGAATGTGCCTATGTATGAGAACATATCGAGGTGCTGCAACGTAGCGTCGAACGTCTGTTTGCCTCCCCATGACAAGCCCGCCATCGCCCGGTGGTCACGGTCCGTGAGGCAACGGAAGGTTGATTGCACGTATGGTATGAGGTCATTGAAGAGCACTTGTTGGAAAGTAGCGCCGTAAAGGGCTCTCTCTTCTTCTACGTTGTAGCCTTTCCGTGGGCGGAATCCGGCCTTTACGTCTCCGCTTTCCATTACTACTATCATCGGCACGCACTTCTTCTGGGCTATCAGGTTGTCCATTATGTTCTGCATCTTGCCCTGTGTTGCCCATCCTGTCTCGTCCTCTCCCATACCGTGTTGCAGGTATAACACGGGGTATTTCTTCTTTCCGCTCTTCTCATACTCTGCTGGTGTGTATATCATTGCGTGCCTCCACTCTCCCGTGGAGTTTGCATAATACTGGCATGAGCGCACCTGTCCCTTTGCCGTTCCCTGCTGCGGGCGGTAGTAGTCGCCTTCCTTTCCCTCCGGTATCTCTATGCCTCCGGAGAGACGGCAACAGCCGAAGTAGGTTGTGGTGTTGGGATCTATCACCGACAGGCCGTCAACAAGTAGGAAGTAATAGTGGAAACCTACGGGCAGCGGGTCGGTCGTTACCGTCCATACACCGTTCTTGTCGCGGTTCATCTCGTACTTCTTTCCGCAGACGTCAGCCTGCAAACGCCACACGTGTGGTGCCACAACGCGGAAGTAAGCCCTTCCCTCGTTATCAACCTTTGGATATTCCTCACCGTCAATGGTGGTCTCCGCCGTCCTCACGCCACGCAGGATGTCGAGCATGGTGGCCGCATATCGACGACCGAGTATGCGGTATCCCTCTGCCGTGAAGTGCAGTTTGTCCTTCGCGCCGGGGCATCCGAGTGAGGGAACGACGTGCGCTGTGGGTATGGTGCTCTGTATTCCCGCTATGACAGCGTTGTGAGCATAGCAGCATCCGCCGTCCTCCTTGGTCATAAGCTCACCCACGAGCAGCGGTACGTCAGCCGCGTTGAGACCCAGTTCGTTCAACATACGGTCATATACGAGCTTCACCCTCTGCGGCCAGTCTTTCTGTCCGTTGTCGGTACAGCCCTGATGCAGGAGGATACCCTTTATCACTCCCACCTTCTGAGCCTTCTTCGCCATGTCCATGAGGCGGCGGAAAGGCTTGTTGTCATAGTCTTTACAGAATCCTTTGAACCAGTCGGCGGACTTTGCTATCACGCCTTCCGTCTTGTCTTCGTCAAAGAGGTCTATGCTGCAACCGCCCACGGAGACGTTTATCACGCCCACCTTTATGCTGTCAGGCAGTTCCTCCACGAGTGTCCTTCCGAAGTAGTCGGCCGGCGTAAGCCCCGTCCATGCGCGGCAGAGTGGCGGCACCGCCGCGTACCACTGCCCCTGTTTGCGTCCGGTGTTGGGCATATCCACGGCGGCCATCATGCGGAACCGTGTGCTGATGCCCTTGCGGTCCTGTGGCTCTATCTTCGCGTTGCCCTCCATGTTGGACTGTCCGAAGCAGAGATATATGTGGAAGTTGGGGTCGAACTTGGTGGGTTGGGGTATTTCCCCGGCTGCCTTGTCGCCGTCGCTGTAATTGAGTACGGTGTTCTGTTCGTAGAAGTCAGACACGTTTTGTGCCGCGGTGTTCGCGGAAAAGAGGGCAAGTAGCGCAAGTGCCCCGCCCTTGATTATGGTTTTGACAGATAGTGATGACATTATTGAATAGGTCATAGCGTTTGTTGATTATATATGGTTTGTTGTATCAATAGCCGATACACCGCTTGTATAGACGACGTATTACGTTCTTTCTTTTATTGAGACGATGTGGCACATCTAATGAGACGATGTGGTACATCGTCTCTACATGACGCCTTACTTCACCCTCCACCAGTCGAGGTTGAAGAGTTTACAGCCTTTCAAGCCCTTGAAGTTGAGGTACAGGTCGTGCTTCCCGCTCACGGAGGCGGTCACCGGCGCGGTGAACGTCTGCCACTCCTCCCAACCGCCTGTGCGGTCAATGTTGACGGTGGCGAGCAGTGTTCCGTCAGCCTTGTCAAGGCGAATCTCCACCGTTCCGCCCTGCAATGCGCTGGCGGCGCACATCTCCACGGCAGTGGCACCCTTTGAGAAATCCACCTCGCGCAACTTAATCCAGTCGCCATTGTGTATGTCGCTTACCCATACACGCTTCTGCTTGCCGTTCCACTCGCTCTTGATGCCTTGGCTGTAAGCCATTGTCTCGCCCTCAACTCTTTCGTATGGCGACAGCGTTGATATGGGTTTCACACCCTCTTTGGTGGGTTTTATCTGTGGCAGACTGCCGTCTTTGTTCCATGTAAACTCCTCTACGCAGACGCTTCTTGCGAATCCGCCGCCTTTTGGCAACCAACCCGTGTGGTAGAAGAAGTAACTGTGGCCGCGGAAGTCAACTATTCCGCTGTGGTTGGTGAAGGAGTTTGTGAAGTTATCTTGTGCCATCACCTCGCCCACATACTTCCACGGGCCTTGCGGTTTCTTGCTCTCGCTGTAAGCAATGCACTCAGGTATGCCTCCAGCGGCATATATCATAAGGTATTTTCCCTTACCCTTCTTGTATATCCACGGGCCTTCGGTGTATCTCTGCACCGTGCTGTCACACTTCACTTCGGATGCGAAACTTATCATATCCTCGTTCAGTTTCGCCGAGTAGAGGCGCGGGTTGCCCCAGTATATGTACGCCTGTCCGTCGTCGTCAATCAGCACCGTGGGGTCTATGTGGTCCCATTTGCCGTCCTCATAGAGCGGTTTTCCCAAGGCATCACGGTAAGGTCCCTCCACATTGTCTGCCACGCCAACGCCTATTGCCATGCCACCGCTGATACGGGAGTGTATCGGCACGTAGAGGTAGAACTTGCCATTGCGCTCTATACACTGCGGTGCCCAGGCGCGATCATCGGCCCATTTGAAGTCACACTGCGCCAGGGGGCAGCCGTGGTCCTGCCAGTTCACCATGTCGTTGGTGGAGAACAGCCGCCACTCGTTCATCCAGAAGAAGTCGGCATTGTCCTCATCGTGACCTGTGAAGACGTAAAGCCTGTCGCCACTGACCATGGGTGCGGGGTCGGTGGAATAACATGTCTGCACTATCGGGTTCTGGGCGTGCGCCAGAAGGGGGAACATCGCCGCGGCGACGGCGGCGGACAGTCCTTTTATGGTTCTTAGTTTCATAGGATAGTTGTTTATATTTTTATTGTGTCATTAATCATTTGGCAATCAGTAGGATGCGTAATGCTCTTGTAAAAGGGTGCCTTTTACCGTGTAATCAGCACCTGTTTGCAGTGCAATCAGCACCCTTTTGCGGACTGTGCCTACTTCCTTTTCCTTTGGCCGTTCTTTTCCCCTGTCGTGTGGTGTTATTGTCTTCCGAAGTAGCTGTAAGCGTTGTTGTCGGGGTTGACCACAATCTTCTCCACCACAATCTCGGGGTCTGTCATGTATATTCTCAACGTGTGCTTGCCGGGATGGACGGTGAATTTGGTGTCTAACCACCGCAGGTTGTCGAACACTTCGCTCCTCCTTGACAACTGTTTGCCACCCACAAAGCCGCTCAAAGCAAGGCGACTGCCCTGCGGAAGGGGCTTGAGCACACGGGAGGCAGCAAGATTTTGTGGTGTATATTCGCCGAAAGTATCAACCAATCCGCGGCGCGCGTCGAGGATTTTCACCGGCTGATCGTCAATCTGAACGCCTATGCGCAGACCGCGCTCGGGCAGTATATCCTGCGTGGGCAGTATGCCTATGGCGATGTGTCCAGCAGTGATTACCTCGTATTCCATGTAAGGTGCGGCGGTGGTAGTGTCGCTTTTGGCCATCACGTTGCTGCTACCCATGCAGCCATCAGCCCTTCCGAGGTCGGGAAGGAATATCCCCCGCGCCTCCTTTCCGTCTTGTTTTCTTACGTATTTATATGCC
>CALYTD010000033.1 GCA_945486445.1 uncultured Prevotellaceae bacterium | reverse complement strand
GGCTCGTTAGTGAGCCACACACATGGTTTTTCTCCGTGGAGTTGCAATACATTCCGCTGCCCAGAGAAACGGATCGGACGGTGTTCAGTCCTTCTTCTGCTTCTCGACGAGTTGTATCAGTTTCTTAATCGTGGGCTTCGGAGTGTTGTCACGGGTAAACAGTGTGGCGTAATCACAACGCCCACGTATCGGGAAGTCGTTGCGCCAACTGTTTCCAGCGTTAAAACACCAGAAGCCAACACGCAGAACTCGCTCCTTGTTGCGCATGAGCATGGTGAAGAAGTTGAGCCAGAAATCATCGGCCTTCTTCTGCACTGACTCCGGGAGACGGTCTCTGTAAGGGTCCATCTTCTCGCTGTACTTGAAGTTATCAGAGATGTTTGCACCCGCAAAACCGTAGGGGTTGGGCAGCACGGAGAGGTCAAGTTCCGTGAACTGAGCCGGTACTCCCAACTCGTTATATATGGTCTGTATGGACTTCTCGTACTGACTAACGTAGTCTTCCTCGCCAAGTATCAGGTGGCCCTGCATACCTATCGATGTCAGGGGCATACCCTTAGCCATCAAAGGCTTAAAGAAATCCACCACGGCACGTACCTTTCCTGGCTTGTTCATGGAGTAATCGTTATAGTAAAGCTCAATGGTAGGGTCAGCCTCATGGGCATACTGGAAGGCGAGAGGTATGAAATCCTCACCCAATATCTCATAGAACTTGCTGCGACGCAGTGTGCCGTCGTCCTCAAAAGCCTCGTTTACCACGTCCCAAGCCTCCACCTTGCCGCGGAAATGACCGAGGATTGTGAAGATATGATCACGCATACGCTGCTTCAACACATCGGCAGTAACCTGCTTTCCGTCCTTGTCAACAAAGAACCAGTCAGGACATTGCGAGTGCCATATAAGGCAATGACCCACCACATGAAGCCCATTTGCCAGAGCCTTGTTGACAAACTGGTCGGCAAGGGTGAAGTCATACACGCCCTCCTCAGGGTGTATAGCCTCTATCTTCATGCAGTTTTCTGCCACCACCCAGCCGAAATGACTGGCTATGATGGGGAAGTCCACAGTCTGATCTCTGCCAGTAAAACCCGTGATAGGCAGGTTGCTGGGGGTAGAACCGTCTATACCTACCTCCCATTGGTTAACACTCATGCCCATGCGCCAATAGTCACGGTAAGCCTCCTTCAATGTCTTTGCACCGCAAGTAAGGGCTACTGACCAAAGTGCCAGCACGGAAATCGCTAATGTTTTTATTCTCATAATCGAACTTTTATATTGCATTTTATCGTTAAACATTACTCGTTCCTGCTCTCTATCTCCTTATTTATCTCGTCAATGCGGTCGTCTGTCAACTCGTACTTGGATATTATGAACATTCCAAGTGCAAGCAACATGGCGGGAATGACGCACACAAGCCAGCGTATTCCCTCCTGTGCCATGACAGGTTGTGACTGCAAGTCGTTCATGAAATACGCTCCCGCGGCGTTGCCTACGGACATCATCGCGAAGGCAGTAATGAAGAACAGTGCCACGATGCGCAGCGGACGGTTGTGGAAAAACTCCATCCACAGGTCACTGATTCTTACGTTCTTCGTGTCACTCTCGTCCATTACCACACGCTCTTTGGTCTGGGAGAAACAGAATACGAGCAGTGCGAAGCCCACAATAGAGTATATAAGCATGGTGTAGAACCACGCACTGGGGTCGTTGGGCAATGTGCTCTCGCCCTGAGCAGTGGGCTTATAGTGTGTGAAAGCGAGCACAGCACCGGGCACTACGCCGCCAAGAGCCATGCCGGCTTTATAGAATATGCCTGTAAGGGCGTTGACAATGCCGGCTATTCGCTTGCCGGAGGTGAACTCCGAGTAGGAGATTACCTCTGGAATGAGTGCCCACATATATCCCGTGGCGACTATCACGCCGGTTGATTTGATGAACTGCGCTATGTAAACAAGTGTTATGTTCTCCTCCACCGTGCCCACCTTGCTTATTATATACAGCATTGCCATGCCGATAATGGCTACTGACAGGAAGATGTAGAACATGTTTTTCTTGCCCACTTTGCGCTTTATCGCCGGCACAAGTGGCATGAATATGAATGAAGGCAGTGACCCTAAGCCCATGAACAGGGCCATCTCTATGGGCAAGTCGCCTGCCGGAGCGGCAAGGATAGCCACAAGTATCGGCACGCCTGCGCTCACTGCGAGGCCTCCGCAGTTAGCCATGAACATACGGACGGAGGTCAGTATGGTTATCTCATTGGTGTCACGGGTGAGCGATGAGTTAAGGGCTCCGTAGGGAACGTTTATCAATGTGTAGAGCATTGACAGCCCGACGTATGTCACGTAGGCGTAAATCAGCGAGCCGGACAAGCCGTTCCAGAAGCAAAGTATGGCAAGTCCCGTCAGGGGCAGGCCCGCCAGCACGAGGTAGGAGCGGTATTTGCCCCAGCGAGGGTTATGTTTGTCAACGTAAGTGCCTACGAGTGGGTCCCACAACACATCCACAAGGCGCACCACAAGGAACATGGTGGCAGCCGAACCTGCGTCAAGTCCGTAGATGTCCGTGTAGAAAAAGAGCAGGTACATGCAGATAGTCTGATAGATAAGGTTCTGTGCCAGGTCTCCGGAGCCGAAGCCTATGCGCTGTAACCATGACAGTTTGTAAAAGCCTTTTGATTGTGATTGATTTTGCATATTGTTTAGATTTTATATTGGTTTTCGGTGTTTTGTTTTCGGTTATAGGTCTTTCCGGATTGCCATTGCCGGTCATGCGCGATGTGACCCACAACCTGCCATACTCACGGCAGCTTGTCAATGTCCGCCGTTGAGTAGTTGTCCATGTCGAGATGATACCTCATCAGCGCGTCAAGCGAGTGGCGCGGAGCGGGTGAGTCGATGGGGAATGGCAGGTTAGAGTACTGCTGGAAGTACAGCAGGCAGGCGTCTCTCCACCACCAGGCATCCTTTGCCTGACGGTCGAAGAGGCGTTGCTGTGCCGCGTGGCGGCTGTGTTCCACGTATGGTCTCATGCCTTTCCACACTTTGGCGAAGGCCTCCGCCTCCCTTACCCCTTGGTCATACTGGTGGCACAGGGCGTCCCACAGCGTCTCGCCAGAGTGCATGCGGTGTGTCCACGGCAGGTGATGAAACCACAGGAGCAACTGTTCGGGGCAGGTCTCCACATTATTATATATGTTGAACAAGTTGTCGGGATATTGCCTTGTGTTGCCGGAGCCGCCGTCAGTGGTGCGGTTAAAGCCTATGCCCTCTGCCGAAGCCTGATGGTAGTAGCGCGGTTTCCAGTCCTCACGCCATCCCTCCGGGTTGCACCACGGCTCTGGTCCGTAGTGGTGTCCGCCCGCGAATATGTGGTGCAGACCAAGGGGCATCATGTATCTCACCACCGCATCGTGGCTCAACAGCAGCACCCTCGTCATGGGATTCACGAATGCCGTGTCCGTCGTGAACGTCTTACCGAGCCACTCGCGGGCTATGGTCTCTTTGGAAAGTGACGGTTCTGCCGCCATTCTTCCAAAGGCATACCAGTTTGACTGTGCCATTTCTGAGCCGCACCAGTCACGGCTGTCGCCGATGTTCGCTACTCCGGCGAGGCCTACTATGTTGGTTGGAGGTGGGAGGTTGGGGGGTAGAGGTGGGAGGTTGGGGGTTGGGGGTTGGAGGTCTTTGCAGGTCTCCGAGTCACCTTGTGACCCACAACCTCCAACCTCTAACCCACAACCTCCAACCTCTAACCCACAACCTCCAACCTTCAACCTACCACTTTCATAGAAGGGGGCGAAACAGGTGTGTATGCTTTCGCCGGTATATTCCTGCGTTATCTGCACCTCCATCATCATCTTTGTCTTCTTCATGGCGAAGAAAAGCGGTGACAGCGGCTCACGGGGCTGGAAGTCTATGGGGCCGTTCTTTATCTGTATTATCACGTTATCACGGAACTTTCCGTCCAGAGGCAGGAACTCATCGTATGCCTGCGAGGCCCTGTCTCCGCCGGAGGGGGAATAGACAAAGGCGCGCCACATCACTATTCCGCCGTGCGGCTGCAAGGCATCGGCAAGCATATTGGCACCGTCAGCGTGCGTTCTGCCATAATCCATCGGGCCGGGTTCACCCTCGGAGTTCGCCTTTACGAGGAAACCTCCGAAGTCGGGAATCATGGAGTAAATCTCTTTCACCTTGCGTTTCCACCACTCCTTCACGCCCTTGTCAAGGGGATCAGCCGTCGGCAGTCCGCCGAGAGCCTTGGGTGAGGCGAAATTCACTGACAGATAGACCTTTATGCCATACGGTCTCAGCGCGTCGGCAATGCGCTTTGTCTCTTTCAGTTTTGCCTTTGAGAGCATCAACGGCTTGGCGTTCACGTTGTTGAGCACGGTGCCGTTGATGCCTATCGAAGCGTTGGCGCGACCGTATTCCCTGACTATGTCGAGGTCAGCCACACCGTCCGGTTTCCAGAATATGCTGCGTCCGGCATATCCCCGTTCCACCGTCCCGTCGGGATTGTCCCAATGATTCAGCAGCCTCAGCGCGTAGGGACTGTTCTTTCCGGCCTCTCCTGCCACCACCTTGTCCGTGGGTTTCAGCCACAGACCGTGCCCGTCCTGCGCCGTGCAGGGCAGGATGGCGAGGCACAATGCGAGTAATATTACGTGTATCTTCTCCATGTTGAGTTTCAATTAGTTACAGATGCCTTTGCAAAAAGGTGCTGATAACATGGTAAAAGGGTGCTGATAACTTTGTAAAAAGCCGCCTTTCACAATGCAATCTGCCGCCTTTCACTTTACGGTCAGTTCCTTTACGAACGGTTTGTCAAACCCTTCCACGCTGACAATGACGCGTGCCGTGCCTTTAACGGTGGTGGATTGCAGCCTTATCAGCCCCTCGCCGAAGTAGGTCTCGAGGCTTGTGGTGCGCCAGGAGTCCTGCCTGCGCATATCTCCCGTCTCCACTCCGAGCAGGCGTATCGGTCCTTCCGTGGTCACGGAGAAGCGTTTTGGCTGCATCTGCTGCACCCGTCCGTCCTTGTCTGTCAGCGTCAGGCGGATGTGAGACACCTGCGGCAGTGCGGGCTTCACGTCCGTCATGTCGGCAGGAGTGGCGGCAAGCGTGGTATAGTCAGCATCCAGTCTCACGTCAGCCACATCGCCGTGGTTCACCAGCGAGTCGCGCATCACGGGCTGTCCGCCCTTATATCCCACGGCAAGCACCTTGCCCTTGCGTGCCGGCAACTGCACGGTTATGCAGTTGTCGGGGTAGTCCGCCGTCACGCGCGTTTTGAGTGGCAGTTGAGGGTTGCTCCATATTGGGAAGAAGAACTGCACGGAGTCGCAGGTGGTGTAGCACCTCACCTCCACGCAACGGTTGTCCGTGTAAGGCAAGTCCCATGTGTCTGCCATGGCGGGGTACTGCCAATGGTCGGTGCCAGCGGGCTGATTGAAGCAGTTGTCACGCACCACAAGTTTCAGATAGTCTTTCTCCGGTTGCCATGCGGGATGATAGAACGCGGCCTGCGGACGCTCTTTCAGCGTCATGTCAAACGGACATGAGCACCAGCCCTTGGCAGGCCACGGCGAGGATTCGCCCAGATAATCGACGCCCGCCCATGCAAACGAGCCGGCGATGAAGTCGTTTTCCTCCACGAAGTGCCACGGATTGCGCTCCACAAAGTCGCGGACAATGTCGCCACGCAAGCCGGAATAATACACAAAGGCCTCAGATACCAGCATGATGCGCCCCGGATGGCGCTTGTGGTCGTCTATCATGCGGGGCTCAAGGTAATTATACCCCACGATGTCCGTGACCTCACCGAACTTGTCCTGAAATCCTTGCTGGCAGGCCACCATGGTGGGACGTGTGGGATCTATGCGCTTCACCACGGCGTTGAGCATACGGCTGCGCTCCACTCCCTCGTCGGTGTCGAGCCATGCCTCCGTAACCTCGTTGCCAATGCTCCACACTATCACCGAGGGGTGGTTGCGGTCACGCAGTATCATGTCCGTGATGTCTTTCTCGGCGCACTCGTCAAAGAACGCTTCATAGTACCCGGACTTCCACTTGTCGAAGGCTTCGTCAATGACCATCAGCCCCAGTGTGTCGCAGATTGTGAGGAATTCCGGCGACGGAGGGTTGTGGGAACAGCGCACGGCGTTGCATCCTATCTCCTTCAAGGCACGCAGACGGCGTTCCCACACGCCGTCGGGCACTGCCACACCGAGGCTGCCCGCATCCTGATGCAGGCACATTCCGCGCAGTTTCATGCCCTTGCCGTTGAGGAAAAAGCCCTTGTCGGCATCGAAACGCACGTCACGTATGCCGAAAGGTGTGTCCATCTGGTCTATCACCTTGCCCTTGGCATTGCGCAGTTGCGTGCGCATTATATATAAATAAGGTGTGTCTGTTGACCACAACCGGGGGTTGGTGATGGTGGTTTGGTGGTTTAGTGGTTTGGGTGTTTGGTGGTTTGGTTGTTTGGTTGTTTGCAGTATGGCGTGTGTTACGGTGAACTTGCCTCCCTTGTCGGTGTCGGCGGTGTCTATTTCTGCCGTCACCCGCACCGTGGCGGACTTCATGTCGGGCGCGAGTTCCGTCTGTATGCAGATGCCGTTGGTCTTCAAATGCGTGGCGTTCACTACTTTAAGCCATACGTGGCGGTATATTCCCGAGCCGGTGTACCACCGTGATTGCTCCTCACGGTTGACGTGAACCACGAGGCGGTTGGGCTTGCCGGCGTTGAGATAAGGTGTCATGTCGAACTCGAAACCCGTGTATCCATACACATGGTGGCCCAGTTTGTGACCGTTTATCCACACTGTGGCGCGGTGATAGACACCATCAAACTGCACGATGTACTTGCTGTTCCTGCCCGTTGGCGGCGTGAAGTCCTTGACATACACGCCCTGTCCGCCGGCGAGATAGCCCGCCGCACCGCCCACCTTGGGCTCAAAGGGCAGTTCACTGCTCCAGTCATGGGGCACAAACACGGCCTTGAAGTCTGACGGCAGCGTGCCGCCTGCGCCCTGAGAGTTAACCACTTGCAGGGTCTTCACCATGTCGGCGGAATCCGCGCACAACTGGAATTGCCATCCTTGGTCAAACGAAAGTTGCCTTGCGCTGACCGGAAGGATGGCTGATAAGAAAACGAGAAGTAAGATAGATGGTCTCATTGATGCTTTGTTTTTATTATTTGTCGCTCGTTGCATACAGTCCTATGCAGGCTCCTACGAAGCCCCCGCTCTTGTTGGTGGTGAGGTTTGAGGCATCCACCCCTACCGCCGCCGTCTGCCATTCGCCGTCGCCGATAGCATAATGGAAGTCATACAGTCCGCCGTCGCCGCTGATTTTCAGGCGCAAGGGCTTGGCAGCCTCGTCCTGTTTCAGTATCACCGTTGACACCGCCACGGGCGTTTTCTCCGTCCTTGTCAGCACAATGGCAACGGAACCGTCTGCCAGCATTGTCTTGCCGAACGTGAAGTTGTACTCCTCATTCTGCAACAATGCGAAGCCCGCGAGTTCCTTCCGTGACGCGGGAGCGAACTCCAAGCGTGTCTCCGCCGTGAAGGTGGTATGCTGTTGCGGCGTGAAGAGCGCCGAGAGGTTCTCCCTTTGGGTGATATTCACCGGCAAAGGTTTTATCTTCAAGCCGTTGGCGGACAGCGTATAGAAGTCTGTCTTGGGGTTGCGCAGGGCGAGCCAACGCACGTTCAGCTTGTCACCCCCGAACCTGTCGGTATAGGAGAAGTTGCCGGTGCGGTATGCTGTCTCCGCCGTCTGCGGCGCAATGGTGCCGCCCTTGTAATCCACTACGGTGGGAATGGCCTTGCCTTTTTCCAGTATCACGGGCCAGCCGTCCTTCCATGTCACTGGTAACATATAGGTATCGCGTCCCGTGTTGTAGTAGATATTCTTATCATAGGGCCGGCAGGCGAGGAATACCGCCCACCAGTCACCCTGCGGTGTCTGAACAAGATCGGCGTGACCGGCGCTTGACACATAGTCGTCACGCTGCGGGTCAAGGCCCTCGCGCTGTGTGAGTATGGGGTTTCCGGAGTACTCCTCGTATGGGCCCATAGGGCTTTTCGCCCTCAGTATCACCTCGCTGTGCCCCTCGCCGGTGCCTCCCTCGGCGCACATCAGGTAATAATACTTGCCCACCCGGAACAGGTGCGGGCCTTCTATCCATATAGGTTGCTCCTGAACGTGCGTGCCTCCGCGCAGTATCTCCACCTGGTCGCCTATCACGCTGTCGCCCTCCACGCTGAACCTGTGGCACATTATGCTGCGCTGACCCTCGTAATCGTGACCTCCTATGGGCTCGTCATTGTTCACAATGTAGCCCTTTCCGTCCTTGTCGAAGAAGAAAGAAGGGTCTATTCCGCCCACCTTTCTTAAATATATGGGGTCGCTCCAGCCCTTTTCAGGATCCTTACTCTTCACGAAGAAGTTGCCCGCCCCAACGTTTGTGGTAATCATGTAGAACGTCTTGTTCTTCTCATTATACGTTATGGCCGGGGCGAATATCCCGCCGCTGACCCTCTGTTTGCCGAGAGGCAGCTGGCTCTCGCGGTCAAGCACGTGGCCGATGCTCTGCCAGTTCACCAGGTCTTTACTCTTATATATAGGTACACCGGGGAAGAAAGAGAACGAGGAATTGACCAGATAGTAC
>CALYTD010000032.1 GCA_945486445.1 uncultured Prevotellaceae bacterium | reverse complement strand
TGCTTTGAAGGCTCCATTGGCTTTGGCTCTATGAGGAAAGTACCGGTGAAACCCTTGCTGCGTGCATAGTCACGAGCCATGCGAAGCATTGTTGCCATGTGCTCCTTCTCACGCTTCTGGTCGGTGTTCAGCAGTGACATGTAGCCCTCGCGGCCACCCCAGAATACGTAGTTCTCTGCTCCGAGCTTGATACCTGCGTCGATAGCGTTCTTTATTTGTACGATGGCGCGTGCCACAACGTCAAAGTCTGGGTTGGTAGATGCACCGTTCATATAGCGTGCGTTGCCGAAAACGTTGGCGGTGGACCATAGCAGTTTGATGCCAGTCTCCTGCATCTTCTCCTTCAGATAGTCGGTGATAGCGGTGAGGTTTGCCTCATATTCCTCAACAGAACAGCCCTCGCTGACGAGGTCAACATCGTGGAAACAATAGTAAGGAACGCCTAACTTCTGCATGATTTCAAAGCCAGCGTCAGCCTTCTGCTTTGCTATCTCAACAGCGTTGCCACCTTTATTCCAAGGGAATGCCTTTGTTGTGCCACCGAACTGGTCGCCACCCTCTGCGCAAAGTGTGTGCCACCATGCCATTGCGAAGCGCATCCAGTCTTTCATCTTCTTGCCGGCTACTACGCGCTCTGCGTCATAGTAGTGGAACGCCATTGGGTTCTTGGACTCTGGTCCTTCGTACTTGATTGCTTTAATCTCTGGAAAATACTCTTTTGCCATAGTTGTTTTTGTTTAATAGGTTATATAAATATGTTATGTTATGCTTCCAATCTCTGTTTCCACAGTTCGTAGGCAGCCTTGTATTCTGCTGTCTCCTTCACTGGTTTCTCTGTTGAAATGTGCTTCAATGTCTTGAAGGCGTCATCGGAATCCTTGTATATTCCTGCTCCGATACCTGCACCGTAGGCTGCTCCCACAGAGCCGTCTGTCTCGTAAAGTTCTATCGTTGCCCCTGTTACTGCTGCCAGTGTGCGGCGGAATAGCGGTGAGAGGAACAGGTTAGCGTGCCCTGCCTTGATGGTGGTTATCTCCATTCCCATCTGCTGCATTATCTCCATACCGTAGGCAAAGGAGAACGCTATGCCTTCTTGTGCTGCCCGCAGTATGTGGGCTTTGGTGTGTATGTTGAAGTTAATACCGTGTATTGACGCTCCAAGGTTCTTGTTCTGCAACACTCTTTCTGCACCGTTCCCGAAAGGAATTACTGACAATCCCTCTCCGCCAACGGGTGCTGTCTCTGCCAAGTTGTTAATGTCTCCGTATGACATACCCTCTGGTGCCACGGTGCGTTTCAT
The DNA here is from genome assembly GCA_945486445.1 of uncultured Prevotellaceae bacterium. Classification (GTDB taxonomy): domain Bacteria; phylum Bacteroidota; class Bacteroidia; order Bacteroidales; family Bacteroidaceae; genus Prevotella. Next base: position 7,606 of record CALYTD010000032.1, on the reverse strand, counting down.
CCATGCGTTGAGTATTCCGGTGCCGTTGATACAGAGCAGGACACCAAGACGTGTGTCTGGCATATTGTGATTAACGTGTGCAAAGGTGTTGACACGGCTCAGGTTGTCGTAGTTTACGTCGCCAAGAACACCATATACCACTCCCGATGTGCCTCCTGTGGCGGCTATCTCGCCCGGTTTCATCACGTTAAGGGATAAAGCGTTGTTGGGTTGGTCACCTCCTCGGTAACTGATCGGTGTGCCTTCTTTCAGGCCTAACTCCTCTGCCACGGCCTTGCAAACGCGTGACTGTATTGAGAATGTTGGTACAATGTCGGATATTATGCTGTCGTTGAAGCCAAAGAAGTTCATTATGTCACGGCTTACGCAGTTGTCCTTGAAGTCCCAGAACATACCCTCTGATAGTCCAGAGACGGTTGTTTGTTTTGCTCCGCCGCTCAGTCTCATGGCTATATAGTCGCCCGGCAGCATTATCTTGTCTATCTTTTCAAACAGTTCTGGCTCGTTTTCCTTCACCCATGCCAACTTAGCGGCGGTGAAGTTGCCTGGTGAATTGAGCAGATGTGACAGACATCTGCCGCTTCCTATTGTCTCGAATGCCTTGTTACCGTATGGTACTGCGCGTCCGTCGCACCATATAATAGATGGTCTAAGGGCGTTGCCGTCTTTGTCAACGCATACCAATCCGTGCATCTGGTATGATATTCCGATGGCTGCCACGTCGTCAAGTGAGCCGCCGTTCTTGTCTGCTACGCGTGCGGTGGCGTGCTTTAACTCGTCCCACCACATCTGCGGGTCCTGTTCAGCCCAGCCTGCTTGTTTTGTCATTATGGGCGCTTCTGTGTCTGGGTACTGTGCTGAAGCGATGGTTTTTCCTGTCTCTGCATCTACGAGTGAGGCCTTCACAGAGGACGTGCCGATGTCATAACCGAGTAAAATCATATTTCTTTGCTATTGTTTTTGGTTTTGTTTATGAGGTTTTATCTTATTCTTGGGCTGTCATTTCATCTTTGATGTCTTGACGTTCTTGAACTTATAGTAGCGTGCTGCCCTGTGGTTTACGCCCTGTTCTTTCTCGTCTAACGGTACTACGTATGGCATCTGTGCCAGTTTTTTGTGAAAGTTCTTGATGTCAGGCTTTGCTCCGGCCACGTTTTCCATTACCAGTCTGAGTTGTGCTGCGGTAAATTTTCTTGGCAGAAGGTCAAACAATACCGTTGGTGACAGGCGTGCCATGCGCTTTACTTCGTCCACTGCCGTATGTACAATGTCCTCATGGTCGAATGCCAGGTGGGGCAGTTGGTTCACTGGTGTCCACTGTGCTTCGTAGCCACCTTGTAGTCTTTCCATCTTGCGGTCTATGCGTAGCAGTGACAGATAGGCTATTGTTACGATGCGTTCCAGTTGTTTGTCCAGTTTATGGAAGCGTTGCAACCACACTGCGTCACCAGCGTTTGCGAGACGATTAGCGCCTCCGAAGGCACGGAACTGCCTCATTCTGATCTGTGATAGCCCCGTCAGTTGCTTCAGAACACGTCGTGCTGCATCGTCAAGGTCTTCGTCCATGTTTATCAGACTGCCTGGAAGTTTGTATGCACCAGTGCTGTCCTCACCGCCTTCGCCGCTCTGTCTCACCAGAAGCACGTTGAGTTGCTCGCCGTCAAAGCCGAGGAGTACACAGTCCACTGATACGTATGGATTGACCATGTTGATGTTCTTTCTGTTTAGGTTATTCTTGTTGTTGTCTTATTATGGGAATTATTTATTCCTGATGCAAAAGTAATAATTTTTGTAGAAACCGCCAAATAAAAAACGAATTATTTTCATAAAAATAACGTTTTTATCCTCAAAAGGTTACTTTTCGTATCTTTTACGATATAAACACCTTGTTTTCTTATCGTAATTTTGACGTTAAGTCTCTGCTTTTTGTGCTCTTTTTCAGCATGTTTTAGTATTGAAAATCCTTATTTATGAGTATTGTGAGATAATAAAAAAAGCCGTAATTTTGCACTCGAAATTATTAATAAAACGCAAAGAATAGATGAAACGTATTCTATTATTAAATGGATTGACTTTGGCGTCGGGAATTTTCTGCGCATGTACGCAGGATAATGTTCATGCTCCTGAGGCGGAGATAGTGATTGTGGAGAAAGAGGTTGCTCTGGAGAAGGAGCAGTTTGACGACTCGCTTTACTTCGAGGGAACGTTGACAACGAGCGTTCCCGCTATGGCGTCAGTAATGGGTCCTGTTACTAATACTGACTTTATGCAGTTTAAGGGCATGACGGACAAGAGTTCAGGTTATGCCACTCTGGTGCTGGGAGGTTTCAATATTACCATTCCCGCGGCAGGAAACAGGGTGATAACAATAGGTGAAATGACGATAGACTCTGTGCAGTATGCCTTCTATCCTAATGGTAACGGAATGTTTTTCAGGGAGAATTTCGAGGTTGAGGCAGGTTCATACCTCGTTCAGGGGGCGCTGCAAGGCACGTTTTCTGCTACTGGTGGCATAACGATGATAATGGACTATAAGCCGGGCACGATGCCATTTCTGTGCCATAGCGAATTGGAGGCTGTGAGAAAATGATTAAAAGGATACATATATATATAACACTTCTGTTTGCACTTGTGCTTCAAGGCTGCAACGGTGCTTTTGACGGACTGTATGATGAGGCCCTGTCTGACGAGGAACAGCAGGACGGTTTCCAGTCGGCGGAGGACGCTACACGCTTCACAATGACGCTTGATGCGCGCAGTTATGAGCACTGGCACTACATAAACCTGCACAACAGGACGGTAGAGACGTTGCCAATAGCAACAACGCTGACGGGCGAATGGGATGGCAGGTCGCAGTGGACGTACTACAATGTACACGGTTCTGTATATACCGAGCAGCAGAGTGTGAAGGTAGATACGCAGCGAGACGCTGATGACTGGGACATTGCCATACATCATTTTGACGTTAAGACAAACGGCGGTATGGCCTTGGAGACCAATTACTCGTCCATTGACGAGTTGCCCGCAACGAGTGATGCCTTCAAGGAGGCAACTTTCACGCCTGACGAGTGGCGCACCAACCAGTGTATCGTTGACCTCACTAATATGATGTCATATAATGTTTGGTACACCAGCAGTATGGTCAACACGGTGCTGAGCCGTTGGGTTACCATGGATTTCAGTGCGCCTCCGCCAGTCTATTCTGCCTCGCAGCGAGTGTATTTGCTGCGCATGAAGGATGGCACCTGTGCTGCATTGCGTCTTATAGACTATATGAGTGACAGGGGGACAAAGGGTTTTCTCACCATAGACGTGAAGTATCCGTATTAGAAACACAACAAGAAGATGAGCATATATATATATAATAAGGTGTATAGGGCTTTGTCCCTGCTTCTGACTTTATGCCTCGCCATGCCCGTGGTGGCTGCGGAAGGTGTGGAGAAGACGATGGAGACAGACGGTGATACAGACCGCCTGTTCAATCTTGACGATGTCGTTGTGACGGGTACACGCACGCCAAAGTCGCTGAAAGACGTGCCCATACTGACACGCCTGATAACGGAAGAGGAGATAAGAAAGAGTGATGCAACAGACATTAAGGATCTCTTGCAGCAGGTGATGCCAGGTGTTGAGTTTTCATACGCCATGAGTCAGCAGCCCAACATGAACTTTTCTGGCTTTGCGGGGAAAAACGTTCTCGTACTGCTCAACGGCGAACGCCTGGCTGGTGAGACCATGGAGAACACGGACTTTGCCCGCCTCACCATGCAGAACGTGCAACGAATAGAGATAATAAAGGGTGCTGCCTCTGCGCTATATGGCTCAAACGCCGCAGGAGGAGTGATAAATATCATCACCAAAGAGGTGCAACAGCCGTGGACACTGAACCTCAACGCCCGTCTGGCAGACCATAAAGAGCAACGCTATGGCGGCACGCTGGGACTGAGACAGGGTAGGGTGAGCAATATGATTGACGTGATGCACACCTACATTGACACCTATAACCTGTGCTATAACACAAAGGATGACTGCGACTTCCGCACCGTGTATGGCGGCAGGACATGGAACATTACCGACAGGCTGGTATATAATCCTACTGAGAATATGAAGTTCTCGGCCCATGCCGGTTACTATTTCAAGGAACGACAGTATAACGTTGACGCGCCAGACCGCTACCGCGACTTCTCCGGAGGGATAAAGGGCGAGTGGCGCATAGGCAGCAGGGACAACGTGGAGGTTAGTTACAACTTTGACCAGTATGACAAGTCTGACTACTTAGTGCAGCGTGACCTCGACGTGAGGGACTACCGCAACGTGCAGCACACCACACGACTGCTGTACACACATCGCTTTGCTGAGGCGAATATGCTGACCGTAGGAGGAGACTATATGCGTGACTTTCTCGACACATATCAGTTCACTGACGGTGCGAGGAAGCAACACTCCTGCGACGTCTTCACGCAGTATGACCATAATTTCAACAGCCATTGGGAAGTCGTGGCAGCCGGGCGACTGGACTATTTCTCTGACAATAGCGACTGCGACTTTACAAGTAAACTGGGCGTAAGATACCGTTACGGCGACTTCACGCTGCGCACGGGCTATGCCGGAGGCTTCCGTTCTCCAACGTTGAAGGAGAGATATATGCGCTTTGATGCGTCGGGCGTATTCTGGATACATGGCAATGAGGACCTGAAGTCAGAGTATTCGCACACGTTCAACGCCAGTGCAGAATACTCCTGGCAGCGGTATAACGTCACACTGTCTGCCAATCACAGCATTGTGCGTAACAAGATATCCACCTCCGCACCCCTGACCTTGTCAGACAACCCCACGTATCACTACGTGCAGTATATCAATTTAGAAAACCTGCGCGTGTTCGGCGTTGAGGCAACGGCACAGGCCAAGTGGCTGATGGCTGACGCCTCACTGCTCGGAGCACGACTGGCCTACTGCTATACACATGAGGAGGTGAAGGGCATTGAGGCAACACCATACTGCCCCGCACGACCGTACGCACTGAATGTGAGCGTGGACTGGGACAAGCAGTGGAACAAGTGGTACGGCGTCAACATAGCGCTGACAGGGCGTGTGCTCTCTGCCGTGAGATATTCCTGCATAGAGTTGGACTACCCCTACACCCCATACGAGGCGCATAACCCCGCTTACAGCATCTGGAAGGTGCAGTTGACAAACCGCATTAAGGAGGGGTTGAGGGTAAACATCGCCGTGGACAACATCTTTAACTACGCTCCACGGACATATTACTACAACTCTCCAGTGACGCTGGGCGTAAACCTTATGGTGGGGGTGAGCATGGATGTAGACAAAATATTATAACGGCAGATGACAAGGATAGAACACGAGCAGCGCACGGTAAGGCGTATGATAGAGATATATTGCCAGCACAAGCACAGCCACAAAGGCAGTGAAGGCGAGGGCACCCTGTGCCAGGAGTGCCAGGAACTGCTGGACTATGCCCTGCTGAGGCTGTCACGTTGTAAGTTCGGAGAGGGCAAACCAGCCTGCGTGAACTGTCCCGTACACTGTTACAAACCAGACAAGCGCAGGGCGATAGCGCAGGTAATGCGTCACAGCGGACCGTGGATGCTGTTCTATAATCCGCTTATGACGGTGCGACATCTGTGCCGACGGCAGTGCCGCAAGGCATGATACCGCCACAGGAGAATCACAGATTACCAAATATGGACGCACACAGAAGCGTCTGCGGGACTTGTTATAACTCAGTAAACAGGTGCTGATAACACGGTAAACAGGTGCTGATAACATTGCAATCAGGCCTCTTTTACCATGTAGTCAGCACCTGTTCGCAAAACGACAGGCAGCGTTACCGCCTGTCACTGACTGTAATAACCGTGGGAGACAAGGATTTAACCCACCTTTTTCTTGGCTGTTTCAGCAAAAATGAGTACCTTTGTAGCATGATAGAAGTAAAGAATATAACAAAGGCCTTTGGCTCTTTACAGGTGCTGAAAGGTATAGACCTGCACATAGCAAAGGGCGAGGTGGTAAGCATCGTGGGGCCCAGCGGTGCGGGAAAGACCACCCTTTTACAGATAATGGGCACTCTGGACAAGGCAGATACGGGCACGGTAGAGATAAACGGGGTGGACGTTACCAGCCTGTCATACAACAAACTCGCGGACTATCGCAACCGTAACATCGGCTTTGTGTTCCAGTTTCACCAGCTGTTGCCAGAGTTTACCGCCGAGGAAAACATAATGATACCGGCGCTGATAGCAGGCGAGAAACGCAGCGTGGCAAAGCAACGGGTGCGGGAACTGCTCACGTTCCTCGGCTTGGAGCAACGTGCCGGGCATAAGCCTGCGGAACTGTCAGGAGGCGAGAAACAGCGAATAGCAGTGGCAAGGGCATTGGTTAACAACCCGGCAGTGGTGTTTGCGGACGAGCCCTCAGGCTCTTTAGACTCCAAAAACAAGCAGGAACTGCACCAACTGTTCTTTGATTTGAGGGAGAAGTTTGGCCAGACATTCGTCATTGTGACACACGACGAGGAACTGGCGGCCATTACTGACAGGACAATACACATCGTTGACGGGCAGATTCAGAATATGGCAGAGAAGGAATCAGAGGATATGCAGGAGACAAATCCCTTAGAACAATAGTCTGATGACTGTACAGCCAAACTATCAAACAAGCATACAAGCAAAGCAAAATGAGTGGCAGCAAAAGATTACAATTAGGCAAAAAGAACGTGTTGAAGGCCGCATGGCGCGTAGATTTCGGCATGTATCTTGAGGGCGGAGGCTATGAAGGCAAGATATTACTGCCCGAACGCTATGTGCCAGAGGACCTGAAGGTGGGCGATGAGATAGAGGTGTTCCTGTATCTTGATAACGAGGAACGACTTATTGCAACCACATTAGAGCCCAAGGCGATGGTGGGAGACTTCGCATACCTTGAAGTTGCGTGGGTGAACGAGTATGGCGCGTTCCTTGACTGGGGGCTGATGAAAGACCTTTTCTGTCCCTTCCGTGAGCAGAAGAAGCGCATGGAGAAAGGACGGTCGTACATAGTACACGTGCATATAGACGAGGATAGTTACCGCATAGTGGCATCAGCGAAGGTGGAGAAATACCTTGTCAGGACGTGGACCGACAACAAGGGCAACCATGGAGAGCCCGTGCCGTATAAGGTTGACGATGAGGTTGACCTGCTGGTATGGCAGAAAACGGATCTGGGATTTAAGGTAATAATAGACAATGCATATGCGGGACTGCTGTATGACACGCAGATATTCCGCAACCTCCACACCGGAGACCGCGTGAAGGGATATGTTTCAAACGTGCGACCAGACGGTAAGATAGACGTGAAGTTACAAAAGGGCGGACATGAACACGCCGTGGACTTCTCGCAAAAACTGCTGAGGTATCTTCAGACACAGGGCGGACGCTGCCGCTTGGGGGACAAGAGTGACGCAGCAGAGATACGTGACCAGTTTGGAGTAAGCAAGAGGACATACAAGCAGGCGGTAGGGGAACTGTACCGACAGAGGCTCATCATAATAACCGAAAAGGGCATAGAGTTGGTAAACTGACAGACGAGTATTAAGTGCGTTATACGT
>CALYTD010000031.1 GCA_945486445.1 uncultured Prevotellaceae bacterium | reverse complement strand
CGTTGCGCCTCATTGACACCACCATCGTGGCCATTCTCGGTGCTTTTGAACCGCTCACGGCAATGGTTGTTGGCGTGGTTTTGTTAGGGGAAGCGTGCGGAACAGCCACCGTCAGCGGCGGATTGCTTATACTTATATCCGTCGCTATGCTTACATGGAAGAAACGTTGTTGACACACTGACCGCGGCAACGCCCATCGGTCAACATACAATCAGGCGCTGATTACATTGCGATTAGGTGCTGATTGCCGTGTAATCAGCCCTTGATTGCGGTGCAATCAGCACCTGATTACCGTGGCAGTAGTAATTGGGCTTCACCTCTGCCACGGTGACACACACATGGAGTGAGGGCCGTACCATCGCTATTTCACGTTTGGTACGGCCCTCACTCCATGAATATCCTAACGGCTTTCAGTCCGCTTCGTGCATCAAGTTGTCCATCACAGGCGCATTGTCAGCAATCATTTTCAACGTGGGGCAAGTCAACTTCTCGGCACACGACGCGCAGGTCTCATAGCCTTTGCCCATAGCGCACTTACGTATTTCGCACAGTTCGGAACAGAAGTACGTCTTGATGCCGTCAGCACGGCAGCCCATGCAGTTGATAGTCTCGGCGGTAATCAGTGGTTCATTGTTCAGTTCCCGCCAAAACTTAGCCGTTTTCTCGCGCAACACATCATCGTCATTGATGGTTGCTATGCGTGCGTCACACTTCTCACAGTCCAGTCCGCAGCATCCTATCAGTTCTCGCATTACTTTCTATTTTATAGGTCAGACATAATTCTCTGCCGTTCACAGGGTGTCAATCTCCAGTCCTACGGGACAGTGGTCAGAGCCCATTACGTCAGTGTGAATCGTTGCCGCCTTCACGTTTGGCATGATGCGATCAGATACTACGAAGTAATCTATGCGCCACCCCGCGTTCTTTTCACGAGCCTTGAAGCGGTACGACCACCATGAGTATGTCACCTCATCGGGGTGAAGCGTGCGGAACGTGTCCTTAAACCCTGCTTCAAGCAGGCGCGAGAACTTCTCCCTTTCCTCGTCAGTGAAGCCTGCGCTATGGCGATTTGTCTTGGGATTCTTTATGTCTATCTCCTCATGCGCCACGTTAAGGTCACCACAGAAAATGACGGGTTTGCATCTGTCAAGTGCCGATACATATGCACGGAAGGCGTCCTCCCACTGCATACGGTACTCAAGGCGTTTCAAACCGTCCTGAGAATTGGGCACGTAGGCTGTGAGAATGTAGTACCCCTCATATTCCAGCGTCACCATTCTGCCCTCATGGTTGTGTATGCTGTCACGGTCGTAGGTTATGCTACCATCGGAATTTACCGTTCCCAAGCCGTAGAACACGTTGAGAGGCTTATGTTTTGTGTATATAGCAGTGCCTGAATAGCCCTTCTTCTCAGCGTAATCCCAATAAGACTCGTAGCCGGGGAACGTGAGATCAAGCTGGCCCTCCTGCATCTTCGTCTCTTGAAGACAGAAGAAGTCGGCATCAATCTGTGTAAAAAAATCTGCGAAGCCCTTGCCAACACAGGCGCGAAGGCCATTGACATTCCATGAAATAAGAAGCATAGTCTGAGGTTGTGAGGTATAAGGTTTGAGGTTGGTGGTTATGGATTATGAGGTTGTGGGTTATGGGGTGAAAGGTGGGAGGTTATGGGTTGTGGGGTTTGTTGTGGGATTAGGCTTGTACATTACAGGCGGTATGACCTGTAACCACAAACCAAAAACCTCAGACCTTGGACCGTTTAGTATTGCACAGAGATAGTGCCCTTGACAATACAAGCCTGCGTATAGCCCAGTTTCTTTACCTGAGTAAGCAGTCGGCGGGCATCCTCTATGGTTTTATAGTTGCCCATTCGGCATTTCCATGACGGAGAATAAAAATGTACGTAGATAGGTTCTGTTGGGAAATTAGCCTTCATCGTTGCCCCAGCCGTCTCCGCCTTCTGACGGTCAGAGCGTGAGTTTCCCCCAGAGAACACCTGTATGCGGTAGCCCTGCGTCTTGTAACTGTTGCGCATTAACTTCTTTCTCGTATCTACAACAGTCTCCTCCACGGGAGCAGAGGGCGTCAAGGGCGATGTATTTTCATGTAAATTACCCGTAGAGGAAGCGCTGTCATGCCCCTCCTGCTCGTGCTGTTTTTCACCAGTCTGCTGGTGCCGACCGGTTGATGGCTGCCCATTATTGGCAGTAACACCATGTGCCTGCTCCGTGCCGTTGACAAGTTTGTCAAGTTCCGGCGACTGTATCACGCTTACAGTACCCTTTCCCGGCTCTACCTTACGCAGCGAATCGAGAAACGTCTGTGACCGTGCCGTGATACAACAGAGTGCTATGATAATAGATATTAATAGGCGATTCATGCTAAAAATAAAAAGATTGAAATCAGGAATTAAAGGCTGCAACGCTGCAACCAGCGGACTTCCGTAGCGCATTACGTCATGCCTTTAATTCCTGATAATATGGAATCTTAGTTCCAAGCGTCAATGATACCCTTGAAATCAGCAGCCTTCAATGATGCGCCACCAATAAGGCCACCGTCAATGTCAGGCTTTGCAAAGAGCTCAGGAGCGTTACTTGCCTTGCAAGAACCGCCATATAGTATTGTGGTCTCATCTGCAACAGCCTGGCCATAGACCTCAGCAACAGCCGAACGGATATAAGCGTGAATCTCCTCAGCCTGCTCTGCCGTAGCAGTCTTGCCTGTACCGATAGCCCAAATAGGCTCGTAAGCAATGACAATGTTCTTCCATTCCTCTGCGGTGAGGTTGAATACACTGCCTGCAAGCTCTGCCTTTACAACCTCATTCTGCTTGTTTGCCTCACGCTCTGCGAGTGTTTCACCGATGCAGAAGATAACTTTCAGACCGTTGGCAAGTGCAAGCTGCACCTTTTCTTTCAGTATTTCAGGAGTCTCGTTGTAGTATTCGCGACGCTCTGAGTGGCCAAGAATGACATATTCAGCACCTGTTGACTTAACCATCTCTGCTGAAACCTCACCCGTATAGGCACCACTCGCCTTGTCTGCACAGTTCTCTGCGCCAAGTTCTATTGCGCTTCCCTTCACTATCTCAGCAACACTTGCAAGATGAATGAATGGTGTGCAGATGATAACACCGCAGTTAGGGTTCTTCACTACCTCTGTAAGTTCCTTGGCAAGAGCCACGCCTTCTTGCAGGTTCTTGTTCATTTTCCAGTTTCCTGCTACAATTTTCTTTCTCATTTTACGTTTAATCTTTAATAGTTTTAATAATCTGTTAGAGTGTATTCTTTCTTCGTTCTTAATCCATTTGCTCCACATCCACAGTCTGTCTGCAATGACAAGCAATGCCAATGGCAATACGAACCAAAGCAGAATGTAGGCTACTTTCTCTGCTGAAGCGTCCTTTTTCGGGAGTATCGGGGAGCTGGGAGTGAGTTTCCCGCCTCTCAACAACTGTTCTGTTGGCAGTGCGTTGTGGCTCCATTTGCCTACTATCACACCGTTTTTCAGCAGCAATAGCCCGGGATTGCTGCGTATTATGGTCTTCAATGTGGTCTCGTCCGTGTTGCAGAAAGGGTATTCTGCGCCTGTGATGTCTGTCCATCTGGCTATTGCTTCACTGCCACTTGCTGTCAAACAGTAGAACTTGTAGCCGCAATCATGGGCATATTCGTATATTTGATCAATGTTTCCGAACATTGAATCATCGGCATTTTCAAGGTGGGGAGATACTAACAGGAACGTATATGAGGTGTCTGCCAGCACTAAATCCGTTATGTCTTCACTGTAATCCTCACCTGTTTCTGCTTCTGTTTGCTGCGGAAGGAGCATCATTGAGAGGTCGTGTATCGGCGGAACGTAGCCTTGTTTCAGTACTTTTGTCTTCGAGTCAACGAACGTCCAGGTGCTGTCAGGATAGTTATCTATGCCAAATTCCTTTCTCACACCGTCCTTCTCCAGTATGAATGTGGTCTCAAATTCTGGCTGTTCTGCGTCTTCGGGTATCTCCATTCCCTTTATTATGTCCGCCCCAACGTGATAGGGCCGGAAGTCGAACAGCGGCAGATAGTACAGGCTGTACGCCGATATTACCAAGATGAAGACCACGGAATAGTGGAAGACTATCCACTGATTGCTCAGGCTTACCATCCTTGGCATCTGCATTGGATGCCATATTAGGATGCCACACATAGCGAGTAACAGCACATTCTTCAACAGTGTCTCTGCGTTTGTCAGCGTTATTGCATCGCCGAAGCACCCGCAGTCACTCACGGGATTGGCAAGATAGAGCCATAATGTTATGGCAGTCATCACGCCAGTGAATATTGTCAGCAGCCCCGTCACCGTCCTTCTGCGTATCGCAAACAGTAGCAATATGCCGAGAACGAACTCTGTTGCTGACAGCAGCACGGACATTCCGAGTGTCATTATGTCTGGCATCACGCCTCCCATGCCTACTGCTGCCGCATAGTCTTTTATCTTATACTGCGTGCCTATGGGGTCAACCGCCTTCACAAAGCCCGACAGTATGAACGTTATGCTGACTATAATGCGGCACAGGTTGGTTATGATTGTGAGCAGAAGCCTCATTTCCTCAACTTAATCACACCGAATGTGGCGTAGTTTATGATGTCCATATAGTTGGAGCCTATGCCCTCGCTCACGGTGGTCACGCCGTCCTTGTCTTCTATTTCCTTTATTCTTTCTATCTTGGTGAGTATCATGTCCGTGTACGAACTGACCCTCATATCTCGCCATGCCTCGCCGTAGTCATGGTTTTTTCTTGTCATCAGTTCCACGCATTGCTCTGCATAGTGGTCGTATAGGGCCATGGCGTCATCGTTACTCATATCTACTTTGTCCGCAAACCCTTTCTCCAACTGTATCAGTCCCACGATACCATAGTTGATAAGGGCCATGAACTCTGGTAGAATACCCTCTCCTACGAGTGTCTTACCTGTCATTTCGAGTGTCCGTATGCGCTTGGCCTTGATGAAAAGTTGGTCTGTCAGCGATGACGGGCGCAACATTCTCCACGACGGTTTGTAGTCATACAGCTTTTGGGAGAATATGTCCCGGCACTGGGCAAGAGCCTGTTTGAACTCCTCGTTCGTATTTGTTGTAGGCATAGATAGAACGGCTTATTTTATGTATAAGTATTAATACCAGGTGCAAAATTACTAAATTTCTGTCATATAACGATGGTTTTCAATGTTTTTCTTTTGCTATTAGGGGAAAAATAAGTAACTTTGCAGGCGCAAATGGAGTTTTTATCATACTTCCATAAGCCAATTAGGTAGAAGAGAACCCTAACAAAAAAACTTTCAAAAATGTATTACATAACAAAGACTATGGAGATAGCCGGGTGCCATCAGCTACGGTTATCCTACGAGAGTAAGTGCGAGAGGCTTCACGGTCACAACTGGATAGTGACGGTACATTGTAAGTCTCGCGAGTTGAACGCTGATGGAATGGTCATGGATTTCACTCAGGTGAAGGAGAGAATACACGGTTATCTCGATCATGGTAACTTCAATGAGCTCCTTCCTTTTAACCCCACAGCAGAGAATTTAGCCCGCTGGATATGCGAGCAGGTGCCCAACTGCTACCGTGTCGAGGTGCAGGAGAGCGAAGGTAACACCGCCATTTACGAAATAGAGTGATGCTTCTTAGGGTGACAGTTATTGGAAAACGGCTGATAATTACAGACGTTTCACCTACGACATACGTCCTGCCTCCGATGACATATTATTATTAACTCACGACAACCAACAGCAATGTTAGTCAACGAAATATTCTATTCTCTTCAAGGCGAGGGGCATTTCACGGGCACACCCGCCGTCTTTGTGCGGCTGAGCGGTTGTAATCTGCGCTGTCCCTTCTGCGACACACAGCATCTTCAGCATGAGGAGATGACAGAAGAGGACATAGTGAGCCGCATAACCCCCTACCCCGCACGCCACGTTGTAATAACGGGCGGAGAGCCAACACTGCAACTCACCGCCTCGCTTACACGCCTGTTGCACGCTGCCGGATTCTTCATTCAGATAGAAACAAACGGTTCTGTCAGGCTGCCAGAGGGCGCAGAGGTGGACTGGATAACGTGTTCTCCGAAGGAACTGCCTGTTGTTCTCGACAGAATTGACGAACTGAAGGTGCTGTATATGTATCAGGACATGGCACAATACGACAATCTTCACGCCACAGAATACCGCCTGCAACCGCTCGATGCAGGCGACATAGAGAAGAACAAGAGTAATCTTAACGACACCATTAACTACATATTACACAACCCGAAATGGAAATTGTCACTACAAACACACAAGATACTGAACGTAAGATAGCCTCCCCCGTGACGGAAGAGGAACTGCGCAACGCCATCTGCACCATTATACGCGCCATCGGCGAGGACCCGGAGCGTGAGGGACTGGCAGAGACACCTGACCGCATAATGCGTATGTACAAAGAAATCTTCCGCGGATACAACGCTGACAGGAAGCCTGCCATCACCACATTCCCCAACTCTGCACACACCACGGAGATGGTTTTCGACAGCGGAGACTACTACTCCATGTGCGAACACCATATACTCCCCTTCTTCGGCAGATACTACTTCGCCTACGTACCCAGCGAGGACGGACTGATACTCGGTATCTCCAAGGTAGCCCGAGTGGTCGGTTATTGCGCCGCACGGCTGCAGTTGCAGGAGCGACTTGCACGTGAGGTAGTAGAGATGCTGGCCGAAGCACTCGAAGGAACGGCCCTCGGATTCGCCATAGTAATGCGCGGGAAACACCTGTGCAAGTCCATGCGAGGTGTGAGAAACAACGGAGACATGTGCGTATCATACTTCTCTGGCTGCTTCAAGGAGGACGCACAACTGCGCAATGAGTTCTACGACATGATACATATTGCAAAGGACTAACCACATTTCACGTCCCAAAAGCCCGTTAGTGAAGGCTGCATAACGCCTCTGTCCGCACAAAGAGACACCAACAACAAGGCATGGCGGTGCTGTTATAAAGACACAACAAGGCGACTATACACAACGCACAGCAGTGCAAGGCCTCACCCCGTCCGTTGCAAACAGGTGCTGATTGCACCGCAATCAAGGGCTGATTACATAGTAAAAGGGTGCTGATTACCAAGTAATCAGCACCCTTTTACTGTATGATGATATCACTTGAACAGGTCGGGCAGGTAGTATCCGAGATGTGGTGGCTGGTTGTATGACACGTTTTGCCACACTATTCCCATTCTGTATATGTGGTCATGCATTGGCGTTACCACACGGTATGGCGTAGGAATGTTGGTGGTAAAGATGTTGAGGTGTGACTTGTCGCCAGCATCATAGAGTATAATCTCCTCGCGCCAGTCACCGAAAAGGTCTGCTTGCAGGCACGGCGTGGCTTTGGTTCCGTTGCATGATGCGGAGTTACCCCATTCGCTTAGGTCTTTTCCGCTTACCGTTATGTGGTCCACTCCGTTGCCGCTCCACTTAGCAATGTAGTAGTTTTGTCGTGACATTTGCCCCTGCCACATGCGCTGGTTCTGCCCGTTAGGCATGGGACGCCTTGCTGTTTCGCCCTGCATGGCACGCTGTCTCATTCGAATTCCCAGCGAGTCACGCTGTGCGTTGTTCCTTTGCTGTCCGTCCCATTGTCCCTGTCTGCGCTGTCCGCGCTGTGCGTTCTGTCGCATATTGCCTGTCATCGGACTGCCGGGCTTCATGCCTCTGCCGCCGTTTCCTATCAGTTCGTCCTGCAAGTCACCGTCCCAATAGATGCGGAAGTTCTGTGGTGTCCACCCTTCCGTCTCCTTTATCACGCTGCCGTCAACGGCATATACCGTCTTGGAGTCAGAGCACCAGAACTCGCTTCCGCGGTGGTCTGCGTCAATGTCCGCCGCCAGCCCGCGCCCTGTGTCCTCCTTTCCCGTGATGTGTATGAGCACTTCCCCGGTGCGTGCGTCACGCAGTTCCGCTCCGTATGGTTTCGCCTCGTGTACCATGAAGTACTCCAAGCCCGGGCGGTCAGGGTCAAGGTCGGACAGGTGTTGCGCATCGCCATGGCCCAGTCCGGTGCTGTAAAGCAGCGTACCATCATTGTTTATCGCGGCGGAGCCATACGTTATCTCGTCGCATCCGTCACCATCGACATCGCCTACGGCTATGCTGTGTGCACCTTGTCCGTATGCTGTGGTTTTCAATCCCTTTGCCTCGGCTGTCACAGCGCCTGTCGCGTCTGTCACGTTCCATTCGTTAGGCGATGTGCTTGCGTGCAACCAGCGTGTGGAAAGGGCCTTGCCGTCAAAGTCAACAGCCCACAGGTAAGAGCGTGTGTAGTACCCGCGGCACATCACAGCGGAGGGGTTATGCTCCTTTCCTGCAAGAAACGCCACGCAGGCGAGGTAACGTTCGCTGCGGTTTCCGTAGAAATCGCCCCACCCCTCGGCATATTCCGGTGCTCCACCAACGGTGAAGGCACGGTTGGGATTATAGTAAATGGTGTGCACGGCGTGTCCGTCCTTGCCGTTGAACACGGTGAGATACTCTGGTCCGGAGAGTATATGCCCAGACTTGTTGCGATAGTCTGCCGTGTTGTCAGCACCCTTTATCGTCATGTCTGTGGCCGCAAGAGTGACATAGTCGCCATTGCCGTCCTTGGAACCAGGGGCGGTCTTGCATACCATCTCGGCCTTACCGTCGCCGTCAAGGTCATAAACCATGAACTGAGTGTAGTGTGCTCCGGCGCGTATGTTGTTCCCAAGACTGACGCGCCACATAAGGACTCCCTCGGGTTTGTAACAGTCTATATAGACCTCCCCGGTGTATCCGCTGTGGGAGTTGTCGTGGGAGTTGCTGGGATCCCATTTAAGTATTATCTCATACTCACCGTCTCCGTCCACGTC